>JAITPZ010000227.1 GCA_031289165.1 Synergistaceae bacterium | reverse complement strand
CGGCGCGTACAGTAAAAGTAAAGGAGGAGAGGCTCATCGCCCCTCCTCCTTCGGTTTGAGATGTGAATGTCCTTACGCCCGGATGTTCAGGTGTTGTCCCATCCCCATCGACTGCAGGAGTATGGCCATAGTCTCCTTTTGGGCGTCCATGACATTTTTGAGCACTGCAACCTCAACCCCTGCGGACAGTTTGGCTGTCGCCATCTCCATCGAAGTCTTCGCAATACCCATCGTAATATCCATGGCCGGTCACCTCCTTCGCATCTCGATTTTAATATCGGTCCTCATTGTGTTCCACTGGAGATTATATCCCGAATGACACTCTGTCTTTCGAAAAAATACTGTGATAGAGTACGAAAAACTCTCAAGGAGGGGCTTGTTTGAACTACCTGAGCTTTTCGGGATGGCTTTTTTTAATGACGTGGATCATCGCCGACACGGTTCCCCGTTATATTCTGCCCTGGCTGAGTTCCGTGTGGGGCACGCTCGAGGACCTGGCCGCGGGGGGATGGGGCACGGGGCGCTTCGGACGGATCCTGTCCCTTGCGCTTCAAATAATATTTTCCGTCGCGCTGGCCTATATTTTGACCGTGTGGCCCGCGTGGTGCGTCCTGCGCTGCATGAGCCATACCCGCCCGCCGGAGACGGTCGGGGCGCTCTATTTCATCACGGGATTTCTGTGCTGCGAGTACGCGCTGGGAAAGATGGCGAAGGCCGATCGCTACAGGGGATTTTTTATGTCCGTATTCCACTTTACCATGGCCATGGGGGCCTTCGTCGTCTTTGCCATGAATCCCCTCCCCATGAAGGAGGCCTACCCCTGGCTGGTCCGCTGGATGGGAATGAATTTTTGAAGAAATTTGAAGCTCAGGGATAAACGGGAGGGGAATCGGACGAGGCGTTGACAATGATGTAGACCCGCTCACCCGGAAACGCCAGGTTGTACTGCTCCCGCGCCAGGTGAGCGGTGCCCTCCTTCGTTTTGTAGAAGTTGACCTTTTCTCTGTATTCCCTGACGCTGCGCTCCCTGTCGGCCAACACCGCGGAACGCTCCCTCACGACCGCGTTCAGGTGACCGATCCTGCGACATTCGAAAGTGTACACCGTGCCCGCGATAAACAAAAGCAGGAGAACGAGTGCGGCTGCAATGATCCAGCGCAGGCGCGGCATGTTACATTCTTTCCGGAGCGGAGACTCCCAGGAGGCTCAGGCAGCGGTGCAGAACGATCCGCACGGCCTCCGCGAGCAGCAGGCGCGTGGCCTCCACGTCGGGGGCCTCTCCCAGAATCCGGTTCGTGTTGTAGAAGGAATGGAAAAAACCCGCCAGGCTGTACGCGCAGGTCGTGATCGCGTGAGGGGCCAGTTCCGCCGACGCGTTCTCGATCTCCTGCGGGAAGAGGGCCAGGCAGTTCACCACTTTACGGGCTTCCTCGACGTCCAGCACGTCGGCGTTCAGCTCGCTCACCGCCGGAATTTTCCCTTCTCGCTCCCGCATGATGCTGCAGATACGCGCGTGGGCGTACTGGACGTAGTAGACCGGGTTGTCGTTGCTCTGGCGTTTGGCCAGCTCCAGGTCAAAATCGAGCTGGCTGTCGCTGCGCCGCGTCAGGAAGAAATAGCGCGTGGCGTCCACGCCCGCCTCGTCAACGACGTCGCGCAGGGTGATGAACTGACCCGACCGCGTGGACATGGCAACCTGAACGCCGTCGCGGACCAGGTTGACGAACTGAAGCAGCAGGACGTCCAGGTCGTCGGGGGATCTTCCGATGGCCTCCACGCCCGCCTTCATGCGCGGGACGTAACCGTGATGATCGGCCCCCCATATGTCCACCACCCTGTCGAAGCCCCGGTCGAATTTTTCCTTGTGATACGCGATGTCCGACGCGAAATAGGTCGGAACGCCGCTGGTGCGAATCAGGACGCGATCCTTTTCGTCCTCGAAGTCCGAGGCCTTGAACCAGAGCGCGCCGTCCGCCTCGAACGCGTAGCCGCGCTTTTTCAGGTGCTCCATGGCCTGCGGGACGAGGCCGCGCGTGTAGAGGCTGCTCTCGGAGAACCACACGTCGAACTTCACCCCGAAGTTCGCCAGGTCCGTTTTGATTTCGCCGAGGATCGTGTCGCCCGCGAAGCGCCTGAACCAGGGCAGGCTCTCGGCGAGGGGCATGGAGAGGAAGCGCTCGCCCTCCGCGGCGATCACGGACCTCGCCAGGTCCGCGATGTAGTCGCCCTTGTACCCGTCGCCGGGAAAGGGGGCCATCTCCGGCTTCCCAAGGACCTCGAAGTAGCGCGCCTGGGTCGAGCGCCCCAGAATTTCCATCTGGAGCCCCGCGTCGTTGATGTAGTACTCCCGCTCGACCTTCCAGCCGGTAAAGGCCAGGAGGTTCGCCAGAACGTCGCCGACGGCCGCGCCGCGCCCGTGTCCGATGTGCAACGGCCCGGTGGGGTTGGCGCTGACGAACTCCACCTGTATTCGGCGTCCCTTCCCCGCGTCGGAAGCCCCGTAGGCGTCCCGACGATCCAGCACGTCCCGCAGAACGCCGCAGAGCCAGTTTTTCGACAGGAAGAAGTTGATGAAGCCCGGCCCCGCGATCTCGATTTTGTCGATCGGAGCGTCCCCTCCGCTTTCTTTCAGTTTCTTCTCAGCGCGGGAGACGATCTCCGCGGCCAGGTCGCGGGGGGGGATCCCGAAGGCCTTGGAAAGCTGCAGCGCGACGCTGGTCGCGCGGTCTCCCTGCCCTTCGCGTTTGGGACGCTCGATCTCGAAGATCAGTCCCCCGGGAAGGGTTTTGCCCTTTTCCGTCGCGATGTCCTCTACCGCCCCCGATAAAATTTTTTTCAGATAACCTTCAATGGAACTTCCACCGCTGCTTTCGGTGTACCCTTCGAACTGAGGCAAGCCAACCCCTCCAAATAAAATATAAGTGAAGTATAAACGACGCCCTCTTATTTTTTAGATTTTAACCGGACGGGAAGATTTCTGGTCATGAAGAGCCGCCATCCCTGAAGCGCGGCGTTGAGGTTCGCCGCGGACTCGTCCTCGATCGTGGTTATGGCGACGGTCATGTGCGCCTCCGCCGAGAGCGTTCTCTTTTTGTTCAGCTTCCAGGAGTCCGTATATTTGATTTTTCCCATGTTTCTCTCGGTGGGGGCGGGAAGCATGACGTCCAGCGTCGAAGAGGGCAGGACCACCGTGATTTTCGCGTCCAGAAGGAAGGGAAAGCGCAGGGACCAGGGCCAGGGGCCTTTGCTCATCGCCTCGAACCAGTTGGGCATCAGGGCGGGCAGGGAGGCCAGGATGTTGCTTCCGCCCTCGCCCCTGCCCGCGCTGCGAATGGCCTGCACCTCCGCGAGGGTGACGACGAGTTCGCTCTCCCCGGTCCTGTCGCGCATCGTGAGGCCGGTGTAACGGAGGGCCTGAGGGAACAGGGCCGTCACCGTCGACGCGAGATCGTCGCTGGTGAGGCCGGATGGAAACAGGAGACGTCTCCAGGCGTCGCGGGCCGAAAGCCGAATTGTGCCGCTCAGAATTCCCTCCTCGCTGAGGCGGAGGTTGAAGGTGGCGGAGAGGCGATTTTTGGCGGCGCTCGACCCGGGAATCCGGCGCTCCTCGATAGCGTTGTCCGGCGTGAGGCCGTAGATCGTCTGCCCCTGAAGGGAAAACGGGTTTTCTCCGGGGTCCGGCAGGTACTCCATATCGCAGTAAAAGGCGCCTTTTTTCGAGTCCAAAGCCGGAATCTCCAAAACCGGCGCGATGGCCATTCCCTCGCAGGCCGGTTGGTCTTTCTCCGGCTTCCGGGGCAGACGCCAGAAGAGCCGGACGTCCACTCCCGCGCCCTTCAGCCAGTTGTACGCGAGCAACAGCTTTTCCCGCTTCGTCCAGGGGGCGTTCGCCGGGATTTCCCGCCACGCGCCGTCGGGAAGCACGAATTCCGGTTGTCCGTAGAGCCATTTCAGGCATTTTTCGACTCCTCCGGCGTCGGCCCCGCTCCCCCGCGCCCGGCGAACGGCGTCGGGAACAGGGGGAAACGGCGCCGTCATGAAAGCTCTGAGGACGCGCGCGGCGGTCTCTCTGCCCTCTCTCATTCCGAAGGCGATGTAGCCGCGGCTTCCGGCGCGTGGCGTGTTTTGCGCGTCCGAGGCAGTGTTGATGATCTGCCACTCGCAGACCCTGCGGTCGTCCACCTCCTCCTCCCGGGGCGTCGCCTCCGGGCTGGAGGCGATGTAAAACGGATGTCCGGCCGGCACCGTGACGCCGACCAGCTGCTCCCAGACGGGAAGAGGCTCGCTCGTCCAGACGAAGTCCTCGACGGTCAGGCGCTCGGGAAAAAGCTCCCTCCAGGAGACAACCAGGATAAACGTGTCCGGCAGGCCCGTGAACGCGACGCTGACCCCACCGCCCTGTTCGAAGTCGACGGGAGCGACGTCCATGATCTTCCCGCCTCCCTGGGGTGAGTAGACCGACGACTCCAGAAACTCGACCTCGCCGCCCCGGGGCCTCGGAACGTTCCACGTCAGCCACCGCGGGGCAAGGCCCTTTCGTCCGAGCAGAATCCACTGACTCCTCCGTTCCATGCCTCCGTCGGGCGCGATGCCGTAGTTCAGCTTCTTCATCCAGATCACTCCGTTCGACCCCGGGTACGTCGAAAAATCGGGGTTCATTCGGATCATCGAAGGGATGTCGTAGCGGAAGTCAAAACTTTCCATGACTTCCTTTTCGTCCGTTTCCCCTTCGTCGGTCGTCGCGGCGGGCGAGGCCGCGCACAAAAACACCCCGACCAGCAGAATCGCGGACAGGAAAATCATGGACGTCCTCGCGCACCTTCGCAGAAGAAGTTTCATCATCTCACAGGCTCCCGGATAGTTGTTTTCAGAGCATCGCGTATCGGCTGTCTGCCGCTCTACGCGTTTTTTCCGCAGCAGTGCTTGTACTTCTTCCCGCTTCCGCAGGGGCAGGGATCGTTGCGTCCCACCCTGACTCCCTTTCTGATGGGCTCGGGCTTACCCTCGCCGGCGTGGAGGGCGGGGAATTCTCCCTCCTCCCCTCCGGCGAAAAGACCGGGCATCTGAAAATCCCGGCTCTCGGAGAGCTTCCGTTCCCGGCGTCCCCGATCCTCCGAGACGACGCGCACCCGGAAGAACTGTTCGGCAAAGGACTCTCGCACCCGCTGCATCATCTCCTGAAAGAGATTATACGACTCGAACTGATATTCCAGCAAAGGATCCTTCTGCCCGATCGCGCGAAGTCCGATGCCCCGCCGCAGCTCGTCTATGGCCAGAAGGTGGTCGCGCCAGGCGTCGTCCAGCGTGTTCAGGATGACGTAGCGCACCAGCCCCCCCGCGATCTCCGGGGTGAGTTCGTCCGTTTTCGCGCGGCAGCGGGCCTCCATTTCCGCGACGATGTCGCCGCGGACAATATCGAGCCCGGACCGGCTGTCCAGCTGCGCGACCGTCCCGTCGCTGCCGGGGCCGAATATTCCTCTTATGCGGGAGGCGGCGCGCTCCGGATCGGGGTCGCCGTCCTCGGGGAAGTAGCGGTCCAGAGTTTCCTCGAGAACCCCGCGAATGACTCCCCATCCGTAGTCCGTGATGTCCTCTTCGTTCAGTATCGTGTACCTTTCGGAATAGACGGCTTCGCGCTGCAGGTTCATGACGTTGTCGTAGGCCAGAAGCTGCTTTCTGATGTCGAAGTGCATCTGCTCGACCTTGTGCTGCGACGACTCTATCACCCTCGAAAGCATGGAGGACTCGATGGCCTCTCCGTCGGTCATGCCCAGCTTCCCCATGATCCCCTGAATTTTTTCCGAGCCGAAGAGGCGCAGCAGGTCGTCCTCCAGCGACAGGTAAAAGCGGCTTCTTCCGGGATCTCCCTGACGTCCGGCGCGGCCGCGAAGCTGGTTGTCGATGCGCCGCGCCTCGTGCCGCTCCGTCCCGACGATGGCCAACCCGCCCTGAGCCGTAACCCGATCGTGCTCCTCCTGACATTGGGTCTGGAATCCCGCGAGATGCGTTCCGTAGGCCTCCCGGATACGCGAGAAGGCGTCGTTCAGAAACGCGGGCCAGGTTCCCTCGGAGTCCGGGCTCAGGCGACGATCGCGCAGGTAGTTTCGGGTCAGGTCCTCGGGAAGCACGTTCGTGTACTGTACGAAATAGTCGTAGACGTCATCCTGCTCCAGGGCTTTGACCTTCCAGTCGATCGGCGGACGCTCGGCCAGGAGTTTTTCCTTCGCCAGAAACTCGGGGTTCCCCCCCAGCATGATGTCCGTGCCGCGTCCCGCCATGTTCGTCGCCACGGTGACGGCCCCGAAGTGCCCGGCCTGCGCCACGATCCAGGCCTCCTTCTCGTGGTGCTTGGCGTTCAGAACGTGGTGCGGAACCTTGCGCGCCTTCAGGAGTTTGCTGACCCGCTCCGAGTTTTCGATGGAGGTGGTGCCCACCAGAACCGGCTGCCCCCGCTCGTTGCACTCCTGCACATCGTCGGCCACGGCGTTGAACTTCTCCGCGACCGTGCCGAAGATCACGTCGGGGTTGTCCTCGCGAATCATCTCCCTGTGCGTGGGGATGGTCACCACCTGCAGGCCGTATATCTCCCTGAACTCCTCGGCCTCCGTCGCCGCCGTCCCCGTCATGCCCGCCAGCTTGCGGTACATCCGAAAGTAGTTCTGCAGCGTGATCGTCGCCAGTGTCTGGCTTTCACGCCCGACCCTGACGCGCTCTTTCGCCTCGATGGCCTGATGCAGCCCGTCGGAGTAGCGCCTGCCGACCATCAGGCGTCCGGTAAACTCGTCGACGATCACGATTTCGCCGTTGTTGGCCACGTAGTCCACGTCGCGCTGGAAGAGGCGATGGGCCTTCACGGCCTGGACGATGCGGTGCGCCAGCTCGGATTTGGCGGCGTCGGAGAACAGGTCGGGCATCTTCATCAGGTTTTCGCATTTCGCGATGCCCGCCTCCGTGATGGCGATGCTGCGTTCCTTCTCGTCCTTTTCGTAGTCGACGCCCTCTTTGAGCTGACGGGCCACGCCGTCGGCCTTCACGTAAATTTCGACGTTGTCGTCCGACGGTCCCGAGATGATCAGGGGCGTCCTCGCCTCGTCGATCAGGATGGAGTCCACCTCGTCGACGATGCAGAATGAGTGGGATCGCTGGGCCATCTGCTCCCGGTGCATCACCATGTTGTCGCGCAGGTAGTCGAAGCCGAACTCGCTGTTCGTGCCGTAGGTGATGTCCGCGCGGTACGCCCCCCATCGCTCCTCCGGCGGCATGTAGGGGTAGATGACGCCGACCGAGAGCCCCAGAAAGTTGTAGATCGGCCCCATCCAAGCCGCGTCGCGCCGGGCCAGATAGTCGTTGACCGTGATCAGGTGGACGCCCTCTCCGGAGAGCGCGTTCAGCACGACCGCCAGGGTCGCGACAAGCGTTTTTCCCTCGCCGGTGCGCATTTCCGCGATGCGTCCGCTGTGCAGGGTCATGCCGCCGATGAGCTGCACGTCGTAGTGTCGCAGCCCGATGGTGCGCTTCGACGCCTCCCGGACAAGCGCGAAGGTCTCCGGCAGCAGGTCATCCAGAGGCTCGCCCCCCGCGGCGCGTTCTCTCAGGCGCGTCCCGAAAGCGCGCAGGTCCTCGTCCTGCATGGATTCCATTTCGGAGGTGAAGGAGTTCACGACCTCCACGATTTCCCGATATTTATTCAATGCCCGCTCGTTGGGATCGAGCCCCAGCATTTTTTTTATGCCGTTCCACATGTTCCTCACCTCAAAAACTCGTTTTCGATCCAAAAAACTTCAAAAATAACGCCCCATTATAGCGCAAGTTTCACAATGGCTGATTAAAGCTCAGGGCGGCTGAGCGCATTTGCCTCCAGGCCCTGAAACCCTCTCCGGTTTTCACGTAACCCTGCCGCGCCTTACAGGGATTTCCAGCTTTTGAAGCCCTTGCCGAGCACCTCGGAGGCGTCGCAGATGGAGACAAAGGCTTTGGGGTCCTTTTCCTGCAGAAATTTTTTGAGCTGCACCACCTGCCGCGGTTCCAGAAGGGAGATGAGCATGGGACGCGCCTGTCCCGTGTAGCCGCCCCTGCCCTCGATCAGCGTCACTCCCCGGCCTCTCGACGTGATGAAATGACAGACCTCGTCGGGGATGTTCGTGATGATAAACGCCTGCTTTCGGCGGTCGAACTGACGGGTCACGTTGTCCAGGACGATTCCGAATACGTAGAGGCCAGCCGCGCCGTAGACCACGGACTCGAGCCCCACGACGCCGAGCGACAGCGCCAGGATGAACAGGTTGACGAAAATGGAAAACTGCCCCACCTCGATCCCGTACCGACGCCGCATGACCATGGCGACGATGTCGGTGCCCCCGGTCGACGCGCCGACGTTGAAGATCATGCCTATCGACAGCCCCTTCAACACCCCCGTGATGAGCGTCGCCATGAATTTGTCCTGAGGCAGGGGCAGGGGGAACGAGAGGAATACCGGCATAAAGATCGAAAAAACGCCTATGGAATAGACGGTGAGCCCCAGAAAACGCGCGTTCAGGCTCTTCCTGCCCCACAGCAGCAGCCCCGCGTTGCCGATGACGATGACCCATGTCGGCGAGATGCCGAACAGGTAATGCGACAGCACCGCCAGCCCCGATACTCCCATGTCCGGGAAGCGATAAGGCAGCGTAAAATTGATCACGGCAAAGGCGAATACGACGTTGCCCAGCGTCACCACCAACAGGGCCGCCCATTCTTTCCTCAGCCATTTCATCGCCGTGACGCACCCGTTTGCCAGTTTTGATTTCAGATTCAACTTCCTCAACTCCAATTTCTTCATTTTAAATGTGGTTCCTTCTTCCTGACTTTCTCCAATTGTACGATACCACTCCATATTCGCATTTCACGACGAAGCGCTCGATCTGCCGTGTTGTTGCGGAATCGGGGTTATAATGCTGCCAGAAAAAAGATGATGAGGGCTTTTGCGGAGAGGATTCTTCAGGTGATGGCCGACGACATGGACTCGAAGTCCAGGGAGGAATGGAAGCAGGTGGTAAATTACGAAAATTTCCAATCTCTACACTTTCCAATACCATTAACGGCAGAGTAGAAGTCTGTAACA
>JAITPZ010000156.1 GCA_031289165.1 Synergistaceae bacterium | reverse complement strand
TGTCCTATTGTCCAATGTAATACCTCCTATAATGGTTCTTTGACGGCTTAGATTTTAAATCCAATGGTTCCCAGCTTTTTGCGGATTTCGCCTTCCAAATCATGGGAACGTTTGAACATCTCGGAGAGTTCGCCCGTAAGGCGCGTCATCTTTTCCTCGAAAGGCTCGCCGTCGTCTTCCTGTTCTTCAATTCCGACGTACCGCCCCGGTGTGAGGATGAAATCCTGCCTGGCGATTTCCTCGGTGGTCACAGCGGCACAGAAGCCTTTCACGTCCTCAACAGTCCCTGCGTCGAAAGCGTTAAAGGTTTCGGCTATTTTGGAAATATCCTCAGCGGTCATTTCGCGTAGTTTGCGCGTCACCATCGTTCCCATTTTCCGGGCGTCGAGAAAGAGCGTTTTGCCTTTTTGCTTTTTATTCCGATTGATGAACCACAGAGTAACAGGAATTGTAACTGTATAAAATAAGTTGCCTGGCATGGCGATAATACCTTCCACAAGGTCGTCCTCTGCAATTTTACGCCGTATCTCTCCCTCGCCGCCGCTCTGTGACGAGAGCGAACCATTGGCAAGCACCAGACCGATTTTCCCATTGGGCGACAGATGGTGTATCATGTGCTGCATCCAGGCAAAGTTGGCGTTGCCGGACGGCGGCAGGCCGTACTTCCAGCGCGGATCATCGTTCAGCGAGCCGTCGTTCCAGTCCGAAAGATTGAACGGCGGGTTCGCCATGATGAAATCAGCTTTGAGTCGCGGGTGCAGGTCGTTATGGAACGTGTCCGCGCTGTACCCGCCGAGGTCAGCTTCGATGCCGCGGATGGCAAGGTTCATCAACGCCATCCTGCGGGTGGTTGGGTTCGCGTCCTGTCCGAAAATTGACAGGTTGTTGATGTTGCCGGCGTGATGACCGACAAATTCAGCCGATTGTACGAACATACCGCCCGAACCGCAGCAGGGATCGTAAACCCTCCCTTTGAAGGGCTGCAATACCTCAACGAGTGTACGAACCACGCAGGATGGAGTGTAAAATTCTCCGGCTCGTTTGCCCTCCTGTTCGGCGAACCTGGCAAGACAATACTCATAAGCGCGGCCAAGAATATCCTTGCTGTCAGCATGTTTTGCCATTTTAATATTGGTAAACAGGTCAACGACATTACCCAGGCGGCGTTTATCCAACTCGTCACGGGCGTAGTTCTTAGGCAGGATGTCTTTTAATCGCCTGTTCTCTTTTTCAATGGCGCGCATCGCGTCATCAATGGTCGCGCCGATTTCCTCTTTGTGCGCGGCTTCGGCGATAACGCCCCATCTGGCGGAAGGCGGCACAAAGAACACATTCACCTCAGCGTAAGCGTCCTTATCCTCAACATCGTCATTGGCCTCCTTCAATTCCTGATAGCGAGCCTCGAAGTTGTCTGAAATATATTTGAGAAAAATCAACCCAAGCACAACGTGCTTATATTCGGCGGCGTCCATGTTGCCGCGCAATATATCGGCAGCCGCCCAGATTTGTTGTTCAAAACCGATGTCGGCAGTGTTTACGTTAGCCATGCTGTTTCCTCCGTATGCTCTTTTGTTATGCGTGTAATCAATTCCTTCGCGGCTTTTTCAGTAAAAATAGCCACAGGAATTTGTTCCTGCGCTGTGCCTCTCTCATGAATGAGGCAGATAGCATACTGAACGAGGGGAATTATCGCCTGTGCGGGCCGCTCGGGTTCGCTTACAGAAAACCCGGCGCTGTCAGCATTTCGCAGAGCGACTGAAATCGCGCCCGATGCTTCGCGTAGTGTCCGGCTCGCTCGTCGGGGCGGATGAGTGGAAGCTCCTGCCCGGAAAACGGCAGTCTGTCGTATGGAATTTCACTCATCATCGCGATAAATGCGTCGCCCTGCGACGCGTCCACGTCCGGGTGCGGCCTGAGCGTTCTGCCCGTGATGTCCGCGATGAGCCGCATCAGCTCCGGCACGTTCGAGAGACCGCCCGAGGTCTCGAGCACATCGGGGAACGGCGCGGCGCTCTCCATTTTTGAGATGATCATCGCCAGCTCGTACCCGAGGGACTCCCATACCGCACGGGCCATGTCGGAGGGGGAGTGGGCGCTGGTCAGGCCGAGGAAGGCGCCCGTTGCCGACGGGTTTGTGAAGGGGCTGCGCGCGCCGTCCAGATACGGGATGAAGTATATGCCGGTGGGCTCCCGCGCCTCGGAGAACGCGCCCAGGGCGCGTCCCCAGTCCAGGGTCCGCCCGCCCGAGGCGGTCGCCGCCCCGATGCGCCACACCTCCGGGAACAGGGAACGCCCGGACATGAAACCGTCCAGCGAGTGCGGCGCGTCGGTGTTCAGCATGATCGAGAGGGTCGAGCCGAATACGGCCACAGCCGTCCCCGGCATGACGGCGTTTACGGCCATAGCCTCCGCGTTGACGTCGCAGGCGCCGTTCATGACCGGGGTTCCCTCCGGGATGCCCGTCTCCGCCGCGGCGCTCCTCGAAACCGTGCCCAGGGGCAGGATTGCCGGGGCCGCAGGGGGGATTTTGCCGTCCGCTATTCCGTGATCCTCCAGAAACCATTGCGGGGCCGCCTCCGTCTCGCCGTCCAGCATCAGGGCCCCGTGAGCCGTTGGGACGTCCCAGCGGGGGACGCCCGTGAGGCGGGCGGTGATGAAGTTCAGGCTCGACACGAAATGAGCCGTCCGGGCGTAGACGTCGGGACGGCTTTTTTTGAGCCACAGAATTTTCGGCAGCACGGAGTGGGTCGAAAAAGCGTTTCCGAGCCGGCGTTTCAGGAACGCCTCGCCGTACCGGGCGTTCAGGTCCCTGACCAGCGATTCGCTGCGCCGGTCGATGCCGTAGAGGATCGCGTTGTGAACGGGCCTGAACGCCCCGTCGACCGGTACGAAGGAGCCGCACACGGAGCTGACGCAGAGCGCCCTCAGCGACGACGCGTCGAACCCGGAGAAAAATTTTTTGCAGACGGCGATGAAATTTTTCCACCAGACCCCCTCCGCGTCGACCTCGAAGAACCCCTCCTCCGGGCTGATGACGGAGGATTCCAGCCGAACGCGGGACAACACGCACCCTCTCTCGTCCATCAGGGCTGCCTTGGTGGACGAGGTTCCCATATCGACGCCCATGTACAGCTTCATGGCCGGACCTCGTTACGGATTTTTCCCTTTTCCCACTACTCCTTCGGCAGGTTGGTGATGTCGTAGAGCGGCGTGTCGACGTAGTATATTTTTTTGCCGAACGTCGCCTCCCCGGGGCTCTTTCCCTCGACCACTATTTTTTCGACGAGCCCGGCGGCGACCGACGCCATCTCCTCGAAGGGCTGGGCCACGGTGGCGCTCATCATGCCGTTGACGATGCGCCGGAACGTTTCTCTGTTGCCGTCGGCGGCGACGATGATGGCCTTCTTACCCTGGCCCCGCTCCGAGAGGACGTCCCCCGCCACGTAGGCGAGCTGGTCGAAAGCGCACCATACCCCGTCGATCTGATCGCCGAAGCGCGTGACGTAGGTCTCGACCGCCGAGCGGGTG
Organism: Synergistaceae bacterium; assembly: GCA_031289165.1. Lineage (GTDB taxonomy): Bacteria > Synergistota > Synergistia > Synergistales > Aminobacteriaceae > JAISSA01. The sequence continues at coordinate 2,616 of JAITPZ010000156.1, read as the reverse complement.
TCGTCCATGAAGCGTCCGGTAGCGACCACGCTGTACTCGGCCAGGACCTTGATTCCCGGGTATTCGCTCAGCACGGCGTCCAGAACCTTGCCGCGCCGGCGGCTGCCCTGATGTTTCTCGAACTTGACGACGATGATGTTCCCGCTTCCGCCCAGAGCGTCGACCAGGTACGTGGACATTCTGGCGCCAATCCCGAAGTTGTCGGAGGTTATGTCCGCCACGACCCCGTCGACGTACCCGGAGTCGATCGTGATGACGGGAATTTTGGCCTCCAGAAGTTTATCGAGCGCGGGGCGCACCTCCAACGGGTGAGCCATCGCGAGGACGACCGCGTCCACCTTCATCTGCAACAGGTTCTCCAACTGCCCGGCCTGCGTGTCGATCGAGCCGGCCGAGTTGAGCATCTGCGCGCTCCAGCCCTTTTTCTTCGCTATCCTCTCGAACTCGTTGGCCACCCGGGCCTGGGCCTCGGCCGCAAAATTCGTGGCGATAAAACCGACCTTCAGTTCTCCGGCGACGGCGCCGGACGTCATCCCCAGAACCACACACAACACGCACACCGAAACAAACACTTTCTTCACGTCACACACTCCCTTTAGTTTGTGTATTGAGAATCCGGACCGACTCCGGGACCCTGTCCCAAACCTCTGTCCCAAATCTCTGTCATCCTCCCGCAAGGCGTTTGCTCTGTATGGAGGTCAGCGCCACCGAAAAGATGATGATCGCGCCTTTCGTTATGTCCTGCTGGTAGTACGGCGCGCCCGCCAGCGTCATGCCGTTGTTGATGACGCCGATCATCAGCGCCCCCACGAAAGTCCCGAAGGGGTTTGCCCTGCCCATCGAGAGGACCGTCATGCCGAGCAGGGAGGAGGCGAAGGAATCCATCATGAAACCGGCCGCGCCCTCCGGGTTCGCCGAGCCCAGCTTCGACGTGAGCAGTATCCCGGTGAACGCCGCGCCCACGCTGGTCATCGACATGGCCAGAATTTTGTAAAAGTCGGTGTCCACCCCGGCCATTCTGGACGCGACGGGGTTGGCGCCCGTCGCCTGCATGTATTTTCCGGCGCGGGTATACGATATGAAAATCTGCGCCGCCGCGACCACGACCAGCATGATGGCGATCAGCGAGGGGATGGGGCCGACATGACCCCGCCCCAGCAGAAGGAAGCCCTCCGGCATCTGTCCGTAGAACGAGACGCCCTTCGTGTACATATAGACCATCCCCCCCGCGATGATTCCCGACGCGAGAGTGGTAATGAGGGAGGAGATGCCGACTTTGGTCACGAGAAGCCCGGCGCATATCCCGAAGAGCGCCCCGACCGCGAGGCAGATCAGCACCGCGAGGATCGGGGACATTCCGCCAAAAATAAGCCCCGCGACCAGAGCCCCGGACAGGCTGGCCACGTTGGGAAACGATAAATCGAGCTCGCCCACGATGAGGCACATGGTGAAGCCCTCGCTGATCACGGTGAGAAGCGCTATTTGATAAAATATGTTCAACAGGTTCTGCAGACTGGCGAAACCGGGGATGAAGATCAGAAAAACGCACGACAGAACCGCGAGCGCCAGTATGGTTCCGTACCGTGAAAGCGCCCCTCGAATCGCCTCTCCCCTCAGTTCCATAGTATAAGCCTCTCCATAATTACAACCTCCCAATGCCTCAACGGATCATGCTGTCGAGTATGCGTTCTCTGTCGTAGGGGGGCGAGTACTCCGCGATCGTTCGCCCGCTCTTCATCACGCAGATGCGGTCGGAAATGGCCGTCAGCTCCCGGAGTTCGGAGCCGATGAACCACACCCCCGCTCCGGAGGCGGCCACCCGTCCCATTATGGAATAGATCTCCGTCTTGGCGTCCACGTCGATGCCCTGGGTCGGCTCGTCGAAGATCCACAATTTCGCCTCGGCGAGGTTCCACTTGCCGACCGAAACTTTCTGCTGATTACCGCCGGACAGGGTCCGTGCAGGCTGCGAAAGCCCGAAAGCCCTGATTCCATACTTTTCAATCGCCTCCATCGCGGACGCCCTGGCGTTTTTTCCGCTGACGAAGCCGAACCGTGTATGAAGGTCCAGTTTTGGAAACGTCAGGTTGAAGCCGACGTCCATATCGGCGATGAGCCCCTCCTCGCGGTGGTTTTCAGGGATCATGACGATGCCCCGGCGGATGGAGTCTCCGGGGTTCCTCGAACGGAACGCCGCGCCGTTCAGCGTGACGGTCCCGGAGCTGCCGCGGGCGCCCACGCCCACGAAAATGCTCCTGGCCAGCTCGGTGCGGCCCGCTCCGACAAGCCCCGCGAAGCCCACGATCTCGCCTGACCTGATGGAGAACGTCACGTCGCGGACTCCCGCCGACGGCGCGCTGTAACCCGCGACGGCGAAGATTTCGTCGCCTTTTGCGGTATGGAACCTGGGGTACTGATTGTCGAGCCCCTTTGCGATCATGAATCGAATGAGCCCGTCCTCGTCGACCTCCGACGCCCTGACCGTGGTCACCCTGCGGCCGTTGCGCATAACGGTGACGCGATCCGCGACGCGCAGAACCTCCGAGAGGTGGTGGGAGATATAGAGGATGGCGCGCCCGTCCTCTCTGAGATCACGCATCAGTGTGAACAGAACTT
>JAITPZ010000124.1 GCA_031289165.1 Synergistaceae bacterium | reverse complement strand
CGGCGCTCATCAGGCGTATCGTCGCTCCGCCGCTCACGATATTGGTCAATTCGGCCATCGCGGAGAGCACCATCTCGTCGAGGCAATCAGGTTCCATCGACATCATCGACCTGATGAGGGCGCGGGCGAAATCCATGGAATAAACGAAGGTCACACCGCCTTTGACGTCGCCGATCAAATTCAGGGCCACGGACAAATCCCCTTCGAAGTTATAGTCCGGCAGCGGGCTTTTTTCAATATCACTCTGATCGAGCCCCATCATCGTGTGGAGGACATCGTATAAACTGGCTGAAAAGTTGTCGAGGCATGAAAAGAGCGTTTTCATATCCCTGATCCGCGCCTTGCCCGCGAACTTTAAGTCGGCTTCGGCGATATGATAGATGAGCCACGCCGTCAGGGAACCAATAAACGCCCTGACGACACTGAAGTCGTAGTCGCTTGCGATCATCCTCTTTTCATAATTCAGGACAGTTCCCACAAAACGCTGGTGTATTTTTTTGTGCTCCTCGTAACCGGCGTAACCTATCGACCGCTGATAATCCTCCTCGTCGGCAAAGTGCTCTGCAACATAGCTCTTGAGAAAGGCCACCGTTGCGACGCAATCCTTTTTGTGATCGCCATTTGTCTTCTCCCCGACGGCATCGATCAGGTTTTCTGTCATACGAAAAAGTTTCACGTGCCAATTGTCGATCCGGTCGATTCCCAGGCGATAGGATTCCTTCCACATATCCGGCATACAGTATCCCTCCGCAACGTCAAATATATATAATTGCGATACGAAATTTTCGCCGCAATTCAAATCGCATTTTTTATGGCTTGTGTGATAAAGGACCCCTGTCAAAGGGAAGTTCCGTGCCCGCGTTCCGAGTCACATTATACCGCACGGCCGTAAGGCTGCCCCGCGGATTGGACGCGCGTACCGGGTCGGCGCCCTGATTATAACTATTTTACTCAGGCCCCGCAGGAGTCTTATAGCGGTAAATTCGTTGCCAGCTCCGGGTTCTATGCTCAATTTTTCGAGAAAAGTATCCACTTTGACGCAGGCGCAGGAAAGCCCCCTTCAAAGGTCTTTTCGAGTCAGGTTTGCCGGAAAGACATGGAGCATTACGTGATACACTTTTGTTCATCATTTTTAACGGGACGTGACGGATGACTCACGATGAAATTCTGTACGGCAAACTGAAGATATGGCAGCCCGACGAGGGGCCGAGGGTGAATATGGATACGGTGCTGCTGGCCGCCTGGGTTCGGCCGCGTTCCCGCGGCGAATCGGCCTTCGTCGAGCTGGGGAGCGCGACCGGGGCGGTGTCCCTGCTGTTGGCTTTGCGCTTTCCTGGAAAACTTCGGGTTCTCGGGCTGGAAATTCAACCCCATCTGGAGGAACTAGCCCGGCGCAACTGTCTCGAAAACGGTCTGACGGAGCGGGCGGCCTTTCGCTGCATGGACCTGCGGGAGCACCGCGCGCTTCCGCCTTCCTCGTTCGACGGGGTGGTCGTCAACCCCCCCTACGAAGAGGCGGGGCGCGGACGCCGAAGTCCGGTCCCGGCTGTCTCCATAGCCCGGCAGGGCGCGTGTTGCTCGCTGGGGGACGTCGTGGACGCCTCCTCGTGGCTCCTGAAGGAGAAAGGACGATTCTTCGCCGTCCTGCGCGCCGACCGCACGGGCGAGCTTCTGACTCTGATGACGGGGAGGAAAATCGAGCCCAAGCGCCTGATGCTCGTGTACCCCCGGCAGGGCGAGAGGGCGAACCTTTTTCTGGTGGAGGGTTTGAAGGGCGGGGGGTCGGGGCTGACCGTCGAGCCTCCCCTTTTTGTGTACGACGAGGCGGGGAACTACACGCCCGAGCTTCTGCGGGCCTACGAAACGGAGGGATTTTCGCGATGCCGCTGACGCTGGTGCCCACACCGATTGGCAACCTGGAGGACGTCACCCTGCGCGCGCTCCGCGTTTTGCGGGCCGCCGACCTGATCGCCTGCGAGGACACTCGCACGTCCGGGGTATTTTTGAGGCGCTACGGAATCGCGAAGCCTCTGGTGTCCCTGCATCTCCACAACGAAAAGGAACGCACGGAGCGCCTCGTCGAGGCCCTCGCCGAGGGGAAGAACGTGGCCGTCATCAGCGACGCCGGAACGCCGGGGATCAGCGACCCCGGGTATCTTCTTTTCCAAAAGGCGCTGGAGGCGGGCTGCGAAGTCGACGTCCTGCCCGGCCCCTCCGCCCTGCTTCCCGCCGTGCTCCTGTCCGGTCTGAGTCCCCATCCCTTTCTCTTTTACGGCTTCCCTCCGGAAAAATCGGGCCGGAGAAAGAGGCTTTTCGCGTCTCTGGAGTCCGTTCCGTACACCCTGGTCTTTTACGTCTCGCCGCACAAGGCGGATCGTCAGGTCGCAGAGATGATCGAGTCCTGGGGCGACCGGAAGGCGGCTCTCGTGCGCGAAATCAGCAAAATTTACCAGGAGGCCGTCCGGGGAACGCTTTCCGATATCGCCTCGCGTCTCGGGGAGGGCGTGAAGGGAGAAATGGTCCTCGTCGTGGCGGGCGGGAAGGAGAGAGAGTCCGAGGAGGATTCCGACGCCTGGCGGGAACGGGCGGGGGAACTGCGGGACGAGGGCCGTTACGCCAGAGAGATCGCCGGGGAGATCGCCGAGCTTTACGGCGTCCCGAAGAACGTCGTGAAGGACTTTCTGACGAAAAGTCAACGATCCTGAGCCAGCGTTACCGGCATAAATGACACGGGGCGCGTCCGTGAGTTCGCGCCCCGCGGGGCAGGGGCCTACTTTCCCCTGAACACCGGTTTTCTCTTTTCGAGGAAGGCCTTAAGGCCCTCCTTCGCGTCCTCCGTCGTGAACACGATTCCCGAAATTTCTTCCTCGTAGTCCAGGGCGTCCGGAAAGGTCTTGTCCATGCCCCTGTTGATCAGGTACTTGTTGTACTTCACGGCGATGGGCGCTTTCCCGATGATCTCCTTCATCAGTTTTTCGGCCTCGGCAAGCACCTCGGCGTGTTCCACCACCCGATTCACCATGCCCAGAGCCTTCGCCTCTTCGGCGCTGAGCTGTTTCCCGGTGAAGAGCATCTCCTTGGCCACCATCGTTCCCACGAGCCTGGGCAGGCGTTGCGTTCCGCCGTAGCAGCAGTTCACGCCCAGGTCGATCTCCGGCATACCAAATTTCGCCTTCGAGCTGGCGATGACGATATCGCACGCCAGAACCAGCTCCGATCCCCCGCCCAGCGCGTAGCCGTTCACCGCGGCGATGATCGGTTTTCCGAGCTCGTCGAACTTGTTGAACAGGATGTGGGCCTTTTTCGACATCGCCCTGATGCCCGCCTCGTCGACGGGGATCTCAGAAATATCGGTTCCCGCGCAGAAGGCCCGTCCGTTGCCGGTGATGATGACCCCCAGCACGTTGTCGTCCGCGGCCACCGCGTCAATCGCGTCCCCCAGTTCCTTTTTCGTGTTCATGAGCAGCGCGTTGAGGGCTTTGGGGCGGTTGATCGTTATGAACGCAATGCGGTCCCTTACCTCGTAAATAATATCTTTGAACTCCATGTCCATTCCTCCTCAGATTATTCGATGCTTCCCTGGGTTCTCATTTACACCGGGAAATTGCCATGTTTTTTGGCGGGGCGACTCTCGCGCTTGGCGGCGAGCATCCCAAGCGCCGACGCGACGCGTTTTCGGGTTTCGGAGGGTTCTATGACGTCGTCGATGTCGCCGCGCCTGGCGGCCTGCCAGGGGGTGGCAAACTCCGCGACGTACTCGCCGATTTTCTTTTTTCTCGTCTCCCCGGGGTTCGGCGACGATTCGATTTCCTTTCGGAAGATGATGTTGGCCGCGCCGTCGGGCCCCATGATCGCGATCTCCGCGCCCGGCCAGGCCAGGACCATATCGGCGCCCATGTAACGCGAACACATGGCGATGTAGGCGCCACCGTACGCCTTGCGAACGATGACGGTCACCTTGGGCACGGTCGCCTCGGAGTAGGCGTAGAGCAGCTTGGCCCCGTGACGGATGATGCCTCCGTGCTCCTGGCCGAGGCCCGGCATGTAGCCCGGAACGTCCACGAAACTCACCAGGGGCACGTTGAAGCTGTCGCAGATCGAGATGAAGCGGCTGGCCTTGTCGGACGCGTTGATGTCGATACAGCCCGCCATGACCTGGGGCTGACTGGCGATGATCCCCGCCGGCCGGCCTCCGATGCGGGCGAAGCCGATGACGATGTTCTGCGCGTACCAGGGCTGGACTTCGAAGAAATCGTTATGATCCGCCACGGAAAGGATAATTTTTTTCATGTCGTAGGTTCGGTTCGACGCCTCCGGAAGGAGGGTTTCCAGCTCTCCGCAGAGCCGGTCGGCAGGGTCCGGAGACTCGGCGACCGGAGGAAGGTCCCTGTTGCTCGACGGGAGAAAGCCGACCAGCCTGCGCACGTCCGCCAGACAGGCTCTCTCGTCGGGAGAGAGGAAGTGCGCGACGCCCGAGATGGCGTTGTGGGTCATCGGGCCGCCGAGCGCGTCCACCGAGACGTCCTCCCCCGTAACCGCTTTGATCACCTGGGGGCCCGTGATGAACATGTTCGAGGTTTTATCCACCATGAAAACGAAATCGGTCAGAGCGGGGGAGTAGGTCGCGCCTCCCGCACAGGGGCCCATGATGACCGAAATCTGAGGGACGACGCCCGAGGCGATCGTGTTGCGGTAGAAGATGTTGCCGTACCCCCGCATCGCGTCGACGGCCTCCTGGATGCGGGCCCCGCCCGAGTCGTTGATCCCGATGACCGGAGCGCCGGTTTTAAGGGCGAGGTCCATGATTTTGCAGATTTTGGCGGCGTGCATCTCCCCCAGAGTGCCCCCCAGGGTCGTGAAATCCTGCGAGAAAACGTACACGCACCGGCCGTCGATAGCGCCGTAGCCCGTGACGACCCCCTCGCCGGGAATTTCCGTCCTGTCCATACCGAAATAAGCACAGCGATGCTCCACGTACATGTCGGTCTCGACGAAGCTGCCCGGGTCGAGCAGCGCCGCGATGCGCTCCCGAGCCGTCATCTTTCCGAGAGCGTGCTGCTTTTCAATCTTTTGTTCCCCGCCGCCGGCGGTAATTTTGGCCTTCAGCCCCAGGAACGCTTCTCGTTTGTCGCCCATAAAACACGCCTCCCAATTCAATGTTGCCTTCGATATCAGTTTTCCTTCAAATAACAGGACTGTCCGGTTAGTTCAGGGATTCATCCGCACTGCCGTACCGGCTGCACTTTCGCGTTGACTTCACGAGCATCCGTTCCCGCGTTTCCCCACAGTCGATACAGAGGAAGTCCTGCCCTGAAAAAACCCCTGGCCGTGGCCAGGGGCGAGTTGCTCGGGTTCATTTCGCCAAAACGACCTGCGAAAGAAAACGCCGCTGTAGTTATTTACGGCCAGTACGGGAACAGGGTGAACAGGATGACGGCGATGATGGTCCCGATTGCCGGCGTTATGACCGTCAGCTTGAATACCGCGCCGTAGGCGTCCTTATGCGTCTCGTTGCAGATGCCGTTCGTGACGGTGACGATGTAGCCGTTATGCGGCAGCGAGTCGAGGGCCGACGAGGCGATGGACAGCGTCCTGTGCAGGATGGTTGCGGAAATTCCTCTGGCCAGGTAGGCCGGCGCGATCAGCGGCGTCGCGATGCCAAGGCCGCCCGATGCGGAACCGCAGATGCCCGCGATGACGTTCATGGCCACGGCCACGCCCACGAGGGGAGGACCGGGGATGTTGAGCACGGCGTCGATAATAATGGGAAACGCTTTGGCCTGTTGGACTACCGTGCCGAAGCCCACCACCGCGCAGGTGTTGGCGATCGCGCCGATGGAATTTTTGCAGGTGTCTCCCAGGTTGGTCAGGAGGTCGTCGTTTTTCTGGTACTTGTTCATCAGAATCCACCCGAGCAGCGAACCCAGGAACAGGCCGGACTCCAGCTGAACGATCGGCTGATTGTTGACCTTGACGTTGATGATCAGGATGGTCACGATCAGGGGAATGAGGGCGATATAACCGTTGGGCAGGTTCTCTTTCTCGGTCTTGAACACGTCCATCGGCTTCGCGACGAAGTGCTCTCCCTTACTCTTCGCCGCGGCCACGATCCGCATCAGCCAGATGCAGCCGATGACGAGCATGGCGCCGCAGGAGAGGAAACCCACCACCGCGCCGGACATGAGGTCGATCTGGGAGGCGCCCTTCAGAATTTCCTGCAGAGCCTCCGGGGGGTTCTGTATAATTTTGTTCAGCTCGTTGACCGGGATCGCGTTGTGGATCTGGGGCGCGCCAGGCGCGATCATGGCGAAGGTGGAGCAGCCGAACGTGAGGGCCGCAGGGATGAATCGCCTCGGAAGGTCCGCCTCCCTGAAAATCTGGAGCGCGATGGGGAACACGCAGAAGCTGATTACGAAGGCGCTAACACCGCCGTAGCCAAGGATACCGCAGGCCAGCGGGACGGAGATGATGGCCTTGTCCCTGCCGAAATATTTGATGAGGAGCTGCGCGATGGCCTTGGCCCCGTTGGTCACCTCCATCATCTTCCCCAATAACGTGCCCGTCAGGAATATCAGATAGTTGGCCTTCATAAACCCGACAAAACCCGTCATGTAGTGGTTCTTAAGCGCCTCGTAGAGATTGATCTGCCCCGACAGAGCCACGATCGTCGAGCAGAGAAGGGCGATAACGAAGATATTGACGCCCTTCATTATCAAAAACATCAAAAAGCCCAGGCCCAAAATGATACCGATAATACTGATTGTCACTTCATCCATATTTACACGCCCTATCTCATAGTATGATGCTCAACCCGGTGATGCAGAATAAAAAAACCCATGAATCTCCTGCTTTGAGATCCACGGGTTCTTGCAGCGATGTTCGATTTCAGGTCTCCAAAAAGCTCCGAAAAGCTCTCTACATTCCCATCTGGGCCAGCGAGATAAAGACGATGCCCGCGATGATGGGGATGATGATCTGGGTGATGAAGATGTCCCAGTAACCTTCCTTGTGGTTCAGCTTGCAGATGCCCAGAAGGGTGATCTGCGCGCCCTGGTGGGGAAGGCTGTCCAGGGTGCCGGAGGCGATAGCCGCGATGCGGTGGACGTGTTCAAAGTTAGCGCCCAAGATTCTGTAGGTCTCTTTCAGAGCGTTGAAGGCGACGCCCAGACCGCCGGAGGCGGAGCCGCAGGCCCCGGCCGCGATGGCCACAGTGATAAAGACGAAGTACAGCGGGTCCATCTGCAGAGTCTGAAGCCAGGCGATCAGATCCTTGAAGCCCTGGGTCTGCTGAACCACTCCGCCGAAGCCCACAACGATGGCGGTGTTCAGGATGGCCACGCCGCTGTCGGCCGCGCCCTTGTTGAATACCTTAATCCAGCCGCTGATGCCATCCTTGACGCGATTCCAGAACAGAAATGTGGCAACGGCCACGCCGATAAAGACGGCTGTCTCGACAGGAAGCCCTCTGCCGTTAAACAGCGGGGCGTTGAAGAAGAACAGGATCAGGATGATGGGAACAAACGAAAGCCACACGTTGGGCAGGTCCTCATCCTTCTCCTCGCTTCGAAGTTCATCCTCAGTGAGCTTTATGCGGATGGCGTCATCTTCGAACGGAATCCCTCTTCTCTTGAAGGAAGCGGTCCGGTACTCCAGCCACCCGAAAATCAGCAGGTAAGAGAGGATCGTGATGATGACGGCGGGGAGGAAGGCTGCAGTGGGGCGGGTGCCCAGTTCGTTAACGGGTATGACGTTCTGGATCGCCGGAGTGCCGGGGCCGTACATGGACCAGGTCCAGGTTCCCGCCGAGATGGCCCCCGGGATGAGGCGACGGGTGACGCCCGCCTCGCGGAAAACGTGAAGCGCGATGGGATAGATGACGAAGAACACCACGAAGCCGCTGATGCCGCCGTAGGTCAGAATGCCGGTGATCGTCATGATGATGCCGGCGACGAAGTGCCCGCGGCACGCGCCGGCCATCCACTTCGCGATTGCCTTGGCCGCGCCGGTGAACTGGTACACGGCGCCGAACAGCGCTCCCACGAAGAACACCAGGAAGTACTGGGTGACGTACTTGGAGGCGTTGGGCATGAAGGCGCCGATCAAACCGGTTCCAAAGTCCCACTGGGCTGTGGTGGGCCACTTCAGGCTGCCGAGGATGGGCATTCCGAAGCAGACCAGCACGAAAATCGTCACGATGGGCGCCAGAATAAGCGCGTTCAGCTGCCGGAACGCCAGGACGCCGAACAGAATAAAAGCGATTAAAAGGATGAGAATTCCAGTATTCATCGAATATAAACCCTCTTTGTCATAGATTTAGGAAGCCCTGCGGGCTTTCTCCCGTCAGCTCTTTTTAAGCCCCATCAGAGCGTCGACGAAGATGCGGGAATCCATCAGCTTTGGAGTACCTTCCATCTTCGGCTCGAAGCCCATGAGATCGACCACCTGGGTCTTCACGTCGATTCCCGGAGCCACCTCGGTGAGGTAGACTCCATCCTTCCGCAGCTCAAGGACCGCCCGCTCGGTGATGTAGAGAACGGGCTGGCCGGTTTTGGCGGCGTAAACGCCGCTGAAGGTGATCTGCTCCACTATGTCGATGAACTTGCGCTCCTTACCCTCCTGGGTGACGACCAGCTTGCCGCCTTCCACTTTGGTTTTGAGCCCGTCCGCCGTGAAGGTGCCGCAGAAGAACACCCGCTTGGCGTTCTGGGTGATGTTGACAAACCCGCCGCAGCCGGCAATTCTCGGGCCGAACTTGCTGACGTTGATATTGCCCGCTTTGTCGGCCTGAGCCAGGCCAAGGAAGGCCAGGTCCACCCCGCCGCCGTCGTAGAAGTCGAACTGATAGCCCTCGTCGAGAAGAGAGTCGGCGTTCACGGAGCCGCCGAATTTGGAGCCGCCCTGAGGCACGCCGCCCACCGGCCCGGCCTCGACGGTCAGGGTCATGTAGTCGCCGATGCCCTCCTCGCTGGCCACCATGGAGATGTACTCGGGAATGCCGATACCCAGGTTGACCACGGAGTTGGCCGTGAGCTCCATCGCGGCCCTGCGGCCGATGATTTTCTTCGCGTCGAGGGGCGGGAACTTCATGCCGGTCAGGGGAATCCGGAACTCGCCGCTCATGGAACCGTCGTAGTCGCAACCCACGCACTGCGCGTGATCGGCCTTGTCCTCCGCGATCACGAGCGCATCCACGTAGATACCCGGAATTTTGACCAGTCTGGGATCCAGAGAAGCCGCCTCCACGATTTTTTCCACCTGAACGACTACCTTGCCGCCGCTGTTTTTGACGGCCTGGGCGATAGAAGTCGCCTCAAGCGGGCACACCTCGTGCTCCAGGGTGACGTTGCCGTTCTCGTCCGCGTAAGTACCCCGCAGGAAGGCCACGTTCAGGGGAATGGCCTTATAAAGCAGCCGCTCCTGCCCCAGAATGTTGACGACCTCCACGATGTCTTCCTTCGTGACGCTGTTGAGCTTTCCGCCCTCGATGCGGGGGTCGGCGAAGGTGTTGAGACCCACATGCGTGAGGGTGCCCAGCTTGTGTCCCGCGATGTCCCGATAGAGCTGGGCGATGACGCCCTGGGGCAGGTTGTAGGCTTCGACCTTGTTTTCGATGGCCAGCTTGCCAAGGGCGGGCGCCAAATTGAAGTGACCGCCGATGACGCGCTTCAGCATCCCATCGTGAGCGTAGTGGTCAGCACCGCTGCCGTCCCGGTTACCCTGGCCGGCGGCGTAGATGAGCGTCAATTTTTTAGGGGACCCCGTGTCCAGAAACCGTTTTTCGAGGGCTTTGGTCAGAGCCTCGGGCATACAGCTGCCCACAAAACCGCCGCTGGTGATGACGTCGTTGTCCTTAACCCACTGAGCGGCTTCCGCCGCGGTTATAATTGGTTTTTTCGCCATGTCTTTAACTCCTTTCAGCTTTGAAATCCATGAAAGGCCGATTTAAAAGGTCAGCCCGCGACCGGGTACTCTTAAAAATCGGTAAACTTCTTCTCCTTGCGTTTCTCCACGAACGCCCCCATGCCTTCCTTCTTGTCCGCGGTGGCGAACGTGAAGCCGAACAGGTCCGCCTCGAGCTTCAGACCGGTGTTCAGGTCCACGTCGAGACCGGTGTTGATGGCTTCCTTGGCTAACGAGACGGCATAGCTGCTGTTGGCCATGATCTTCTTCGCCATTGCTTTGGATTCGTTGATCAACTCGGCCGGGGGAACGACCTTGTTGGCCAGTCCGATGCGGTAAGCCTCGTTGGCGTCGATCATGCCGCCGGTGAAGATCAGTTCCTTCGCGCGGCCCTTGCCCACGAGACGGGGCAGGCGCTGCGTGCCGCCGAAGCCGGGGATGGTGCCCAGACCGACCTCGGGCTGACCGAACTTGGCGTTCTCAGACGCGATGCGAATGTCGCAGGCCATGGAGATCTCGCAGCCGCCGCCCAGAGCGAAGCCGTTCACAGCGGCGATGGTGACCTGGCGCATGTTCTCCAGCTTCTCGAAGGCGGCCTTGGCCAAAAGCCCCCTGTACCGGCCCTGAATGGCCGACTCGGGGGCCATCTCGGTGATGTCCGCGCCGGCGACGAAGGACTTCTCGCCGGAACCGGTAAGGATGAGAACCTTCACGTCATCGCGCTTCTCGATTTCGCTGAAACAGTCGCTGAGTTCCGTAAGAGTCTCGCTGTTAAGAGCGTTGAGGGCCTGGGGACGATTAATGGTGACGACCGCGATTCCGTCCGCAACATCCAAAAGCAAATTCTTCATATGTAGACCTCCTTAAATTTTTATTAAAAATCCCTGCGGCCTCGTTTTTGACGGGCCGCTTACCGAATACGCCGCTGTGTCTGTCTAATCCGTTCTTTGAAGTCGTAAGTCGCGTTTTTTTCTTACTAATTACTAAAATGAGGGGGCCGGCAAAAACCCCGAAGAGTCCCGCGCGTCCCCCGTCCTGTTACGTTTTTGGCCTGACCGCCTCGATCAGCAGAGGAAGAATGCTGTTCACGTCGGCCGCGACCCGGAAGTCCGAGACCTGGAAAATGGGCGCTTCCTCGTCGCGATTGACGCTGATGACCACTCCCGCCTCGTTCATTCCGCATATATGGTGCGTTGCGCCGGAGATGCCGAACCCGATGTAGACCTTCGGACGAATGCTCTGCCCGCTGGTCCCCACCATGCAGTATTCTCCGCTCCAGCCCTCGTCCACCGGGGGCCGGGTGCAGGCCGTGGCGCCGTTCAGATATCGAGCGAGCTCCTCCAGCAATTGCCAGTTTTCCCTGCTGCCGACGCCAAACCCTCCGCATACGACGACCTCGGCCTCGTTCAAAGGCATCCCCTGAGGGGGACGTCGGACGACGTTCACCGGTTTCAGGGTTCCCGTTCCGAGCTTTCCCTTCCAGGCCGACAGGTCCTGCTTCTCGATTCGCCCCTTCACCGGGACCGGATCCTTTTTGACGAAGATAGCCGGCTTGACGCTGGCCATCTGAGGCGTTCTGTCGGGGCACAGAATTTCCCCGATAACCTTTCCGCCGAAGGAGGGAACGTAAGCCGACAGCTTTCCCCCTTCATTGATACGAAGATCGACGCAGTGGGCGGCCATGCCCGTTTTCAAACGCGCGGCCACGGCGGGCCCCAGAGTGGAACCCACGGCGGTAGCTCCGAAAAGCCAGATGTCGGGTCCGTGAGATGTCGCAAGTCCCGCCAGGACAGGAACGTAAGTCACGGGCGAATACATCTGAAGATCCGGGTCGTCCACCAGGTAAACCGTCTCTGCGCCCCACTCCGCCAGGCGCCGGGCCTCCTCCTCAAGTTCGCTTCCGAGGAGAGTCGTCTCCACCACGGTATCCTTCCCCAAGGCTTCGGCGAGTTCGTGCGCCTTGGAGAGAAGTTCGAAGGTGACGTTCAGCAGTTTGCCGTCGGCGACTTCGGCATGTACCCATATTTTTTTGCTCATGATCTCAACCACCTGTCACAACGCCGCTGGCTCTGAGAATGGCCGTGATGCGTCCCACAATTTCCTCCGGAGTGCCCGTCAGAAGCTCTCCCGACCGCTTCAGGTCCGGCGAGAAAATCACGCCCGGCTGGGTGGGGGAACCCGGCAGGCCGAGGTACGTGTCCTCCGCCGTGTCGAGGTCCGCCCGGTTCCAGACCGTCAGGGGCTTATTCTTCGCTTTCATGATTCCCATGACGGAGGTGAAGCGGGGTTTGGTCATGTCTCTGGCGATTCCCAGCACAAAAGGAGTTTGCGCCGTCCACTCCATGTAACCGTTTTCCATTTTCGTCCTGAGTAAAAACGTCTCTTTTCCTTCTCCGTCCGTGCCCTTCGACTCCAGCGCCGAGACGTTCCACAGGTGAGGATACTCCAGCCATTCCCCCAGCTGAGAGGACACCTGAGCCGTGGCGCCGTCGGCGGTTTCGTTGCCGCACAGAACGATATCGAACCGGAATCCCTTCGCGGCTTCTATTTTTTTCAGCCCGTGCAGGAGCGTGTACGACGTGGCCAGTGTATCCGCTCCGCCGAGGGCCCGGTCGCTCAAAAGGAAGGCCTCATCCGCGCCCATCGCCAGAACCTCGCGTAAAATTTCCGCCCCGTCCGGCGGAGCCATGGAAATCACCACGACGGAACCCCCGCAGCGCTCACGCAACTGCAGAGCCGCCTCAATGGCGCTTTTGTCCGGCGGATTGATCAGGGTAGGAATCCCCGCGCGGGTAATGGTTTTCTTAACGGGGTCAATAGTGACCCTGTCGTAGTGCTTGGGATCGGGAACGGGCTTTACGCAGACGGCAATGTTATACGGCATGGTTTTTAGGGCTGGAAACCGCTCAGGGTGTTGGCCGCTATGATGATCTGCATGATGTGGGAGGTGCCGCCGGAGGGGATGGACGCCAGCGCGTCACGCAGGAAGCGACCGACGGGGTACTCGTTGATGACGCCGTATCCGCCCATCAGGTCCATCAGCCTCTTGGAAGCGTCCGTCGCGTACTCGGTGGAGAAGTACTTCGCCATGGCAACTTCGTTGGCGCAGGGCTTTCCGTCGTCCTTCAGGCTTGCCGCGGAGTAGGTCATCAGGCGGGCGGCCTCGTAGTACGTCCGGATCTTCGCCACTTCGAACTGGATGGCCTGCAGCTTGGAGATGGGCTTTCCGTAAACGATGCGCTCGTTGGAAAACTTTACCGCTTCCTCGACGCAGCCTCTCAGAATGCCGACACAGATGGCGCTCATGCCCGCGCGGCCGACCTCGCCGATGGCGTTCATGCCGATCTTCGCGCCGTCGCCTTCCTTGCCGAGAAGCGCATCCGCCGGAACCTTGACGTCCGTCAGCACGACGTCGCCCGTGACGGAGCCGCGAAGTCCGAGCTTGTGTTCCTTACGGCCGGCCTCGAAGCCCTTCGTGCCCTTTTCCACGATGAAGGCGGACAGCTTCGGACGGCCCTTCTCGTCCTCGCCCGTTTTCGCGGTCACGACCGACGTATCGGCGATGTGCGAATTGGTGATGAAGCACTTTCTGCCGTTGAGCACCCAACCGCCGTCCTTCTTTTCACCGGTCGTCTTCTGTCCGCTGAAATCCGATCCGCCGCCCGGCTCGGTCACGGCGAGTCCGCCAACCTTCTTGCCCGAACAGAGGTCGGGAATGTACTTCTTCTTCTGCTCTTCCGTGCCGTACAGAAGAATGGGATAGGGGCCCATGTGGTGCGTCATCATAGCGATGCCCAATCCGGCCGAGTGACGGGAAATCTCCTCGAGGCAAATCGCGCGCGCTACGGAGCCCTGGCCTGCCCCGCCGTACTGCTCGGGAACGAAAATTCCGTTGATGCCCAACTCACCCATTTTCTTGAAAAGCTCGACGGGACAGACGTCCTTTTCGTCCCACTCCGCAGCCTTCGGGGCTATTTCGGCATCAACAAACTCCCTCACGGCCTTACGCAACATCTTCTGCTCTTCAGTAAATTCGAAGAAATGCAATGCAAACTCCTCCTTCCCAATTTTGGGCAAAACACATCTACCCACCCTACCAATCCGGGTCTTTAAAAATCGAATTCCGCATTTCAGGACATGCATACAGTCATTCAGCTTTTACACAGAAGTCGATTCCTTTGACGCCGGGTTAATACGCTGTCTGATAAATAACCATGAAGTACTGCATATAAAATTACACACAGTAAAAGAGTAAAAGTTGGACGAAAATCATAAACTAAAAATGACTTATCCGCGAATCGAATCTATATTCCGCAGGCTTTCCGCATTGCACAAACCTTTCGCAGATTATAGAATATTACACAGACATATTAGGTATTTCTCCATAAAAAAGATAGTAGGTACTTAAAAGTGCCATAGGCACCAATAAGCGCCTTTAAGCGAAACGCGCAGGTCGAGGAGGAAGGATTATGAAATATGTGGAGTACGAGTGCCCGCTGGCTCTGGCGCTGGAAATCATCGGAGGCAAGTGGAAGGCCCTCGTGATGTACCATTTGAGGAAGGGAAAACTTCGTACCAGCGAGATAAAACGCCGTCTCCCGAATATCACTCAGAAAATGCTGACGCAGCAGCTCAGGGAGCTGGAGCGGGATGGTCTGGTGCAGCGGCAGGTTTTCGATACGGTTCCCCCGAAGGTCGAGTATTCTCTGACGGAACTGGGCGAGAGCGCGAAGCCCGTTCTGAACGCACTTTGCTCATGGGGCTACGTGTACGCCGAGCATGAGTCGCCGAAGGGCGGGATCATTTTCAGGTCCGCGTGACGATTTGATTCGTCTCGACAAAGATATGCCCGGAGACCGCCGCGCGCTGGGGAAACTGACCGCCGAATACGGCGTCGGTCACAGGTATCTGTGCGACGACTTGGGAACGAAAAACAGGCGTTGCCGCGCATTCTGTCGGTCGACGTTTTCGCGTGGCTCATAGCGAAGCCGGCGAAGTGAGGGGGCTTGCCCCACGTTTCCTGCCCCTCTGAAAAGAACCCCTCTGTTTCGCCGCTCCCTTTATGCGGATCTCTTACGTTTTTCGCAAAGCCTCGATTTCCTCGATGGACAACCTCGTAAATTTAGAAATCAATTCGGGCGCCATCGCGTCCGCAAGCATTGAACGTGCCGTTTCACGCTCGCCCTCAGGTCTGCCCTGCTTCTCGGCTGAGATAATCGCTCTTTCGAAGTGCGGCGTTCCGGCGGCCTTTGCACGAAGGGTGTTAAACGCTATAATCTCTTCATATTTTTCGAGAGGGCAAAAGGCTTAAGGAGGAAGAGCGATGAGCTACGATTTTCAGGCGATCGAGGCGAAGTGGCAAAAGGAATGGGCGGAGCGCGGATGTTTCGAGGTCGAGACCGACCCGAACAAGCCCAAATTCTACTGTCTGGAGATGTTCCCTTACCCCAGCGGCGCGTTGCATATGGGGCACGTGCGGAACTACTCCATGGGGGACATGCTCGCCCGCTTCCTCCGCAAAAGGGGGATGAACGTCCTCTATCCCATGGGCTTCGACGCCTTCGGTATGCCGGCCGAGAACGCCGCTCTCAAATATAAGACCAAACCCCACGACTGGACCTGGCAAAACATCGAGTACATGACGAGCCAGCTCAAACGCATGGGCTACAGCTACGACTGGCGGCGGCGCGTCGAGAGCTGCAACCCCGACTACTATCGATGGAATCAGTGGATCTTCCTCCAGATGTATAAAAAGGGACTGGTCTATCGCAAAACCGCGCCCGTCAACTGGTGCGAGACCTGCGGCACAGTACTCGCCAACGAGCAGGTGGTGAACGGAGCCTGCTGGCGCTGTGAGACGCCCGTCGGCAGGAAAAACCTGGAGCAGTGGTTCATCCGCATCACGAACTACGCTCAGGAGCTGCTCGACAATATCGACACCTCCCTTTCAGGATGGCCCGAACGGGTCCGCATCATGCAGCGCAACTGGATCGGGCGCTCGGAGGGAGCGCGGCTTTCTTTCGAGGTTCCGGAACTCGACTACACCATAGAGGCCTTTACCACCCGCTTCGACACGGTGTACGGAATCACCTTCATCGCGCTCGCCCCGGAGCACGAGCTGGTCAGGACCATGCTCGACAAAATGCCGGCGGAGGAGGCGAAGAAGATGTCCGACTTCGTCGCTCAGTGCGCGGCGCAGAGTTCCATCGAGCGCGCGGCCGTCGGCGGCGAAAAACTGGGCTGCAAAACTCCCTTCGCGGGTAAACATCCCGTCACGGGCGCGCCCATCCCCATATGGCTCGCCAACTACATTCTGATGGACTACGGCACGGGGGCCATTATGGGCGTTCCCGCGCACGACCAGCGCGACTTCGAGTTCTGCCGCAAATATGACATCGAGATCATTCCCGTGATCCAGCCCGAGGGCGGACACCTCGACGGCGCGACCATGGAGGTCGCCTTCGAGGACGACGGGATCAGCTGCAACTCCGGACGGTTCGACGGTCTGCCGACCCAAAAGGCCATTCAGGCGATGATCGACTGGGGCGAGAAGGAGGGGCTCTGTCAGCGCGAGGTGAACTTCCGCCTGCGCGACTGGCTGATCTCGCGGCAGCGCTACTGGGGAACGCCGATCCCGTTCGTTCACTGCCCGAAGTGCGGCGTCGTCCCGGTCCCCGAGGACCAGCTTCCCGTCCTGCTGCCCGAGGACGTCGAGGTTCGGGAGGTGGGGCATTCCCCACTCCTGGACATGCCCGAGTGGCTGGCGACGACCTGCCCGAGGTGCGGCGGCCCGGCCCGGCGCGAGGCCGACACGATGGACACCTTCTTCTGCTCGTCCTGGTATTTCGATCGCTACTGCTCTCCCGGCTTCGACAAGGGGCCGTTCGAACCCCGGGACACGGACTACTGGATGGCCGTAGACCAGTACATCGGGGGCATCGAACACGCGTGCCTGCACCTGATCTACGCCCGTTTCTTCACGATGTTCCTGGCCGATATCGGTCTGCTGAAGGTGCGAGAGCCCTTCACGAACCTGCTGACCCAGGGCATGGTCATCAAGGACGGCGCCAAAATGTCGAAGTCGCTCGGCAACGTCGTGGACCCGACGGAGATCGTGGATAAATACGGCGCGGACACCGTGCGCCTGTTCATTCTGTTCGCCGCTCCGCCTCAGAACGACCTCGACTGGTCGGAGCAGGGCGTCGAGGGCTCGCATCGCTTCCTTGGCCGCGTCTGGCGCTTCGTCGAGGAAAACCTGGAGGGGCTGAAAGGCCACGGGACGGACCGCGTTCCGATGGCGAGCCTTTCCGACCCGGCTCAGCGCGAGTTCAAGCGGAAAATTCACAGCACCATCGTCAGCGTCACTCACGACGTCGATAAGGAAAAGCAGTTCAACACCGCCATCGCCAGGCTGATGGAGCTGACAAACGCGCTTTACGCCTTCAAACCCGCCGACGAAACGGACCACAGACTCCGGCGGGAAGGCGTGGACGTGCTGCTGAACTGCCTGTCGCTCTTCTCTCCCCATATGGCGGAGGAGCTGTGGCAGATGCTGGGCAACGCCGAGCTTGTCTCGCGGAGCCCGTGGCCTGTTCCCGAGGAGGATGCGCTGGGCGCTGATTCCGTCACCATCGTCGTGCAGATCAACGGTAAGGTGCGCGCCAGGCTGGAGCTGCCGGCGGGCCTCGACGAGGCGAAACTGAGGGAAACCGCGTTTGCCGACGCCTCCATTCAGGAGAGGATCGGAAACATGACGGTGCTCAAAACCATCGTCGTTCCGGATAAACTCGTCAACATCGTCGTCAAGGGATAAGCGAAGGGAGCCCGATGCCCCGCCTGATCGTCATCGAAGGGCACGAGAGTCAGCGCCGGAAGCTGGAAGAGCTGCTCTCGGCCCTTTCGAAAAAGGGATACGTCCTGCTCGAAAAAACCGACGCCTCGTCGGTCCAGGGAGGGTGGCCCGCGATTTTTGCCGCCTCCCGCAGCGGCGGTCTGTTCGACGACCAGGGAATGACGGTCGTGGAGTCGGCCGAGCAGCTGGGGCCCTTTCCGGAACATCTGGCCGAATTTCTGGAGAAAGAGGACGCCGGCGCCGTCATCGTCGCGATTTTTGGCGGCGACAGCAAAAAGACCTTCCCTAAGGAGGTTTTGGACCGCATCGAGTTCGTTCGCTCCGACGCGGTCGTTCCGCCCTGGAAGCGCAGGGAGTGGCTTCTGAGCCTCGCGCGCGAGGGGGGAATAAAACTCGACGACTCCGCCGCGGCCCTGCTGGCGGAGTCGATCGAGTCTCAGGAGGAGTTGCGCGCCGAGCTGGATAAGCTGGCGCTCTATGCGAACGGCGCGTCCATTGGGCCGGAGGTCGTGAAAACCCTTTCGTTCGACGAGGGCGGCAACGCCCTTCTGCGCTTTCTGGACGGCGTCTGCCAGGCCCGTCCCAAAATCGTCCTGAACGCCCTGAAATACCTGCAGGCCGACCCCTCGCCCCTGCCCCTGCTGACCGCGCTCTACAACCGCCTTCGTCCCGCGCTTTACATCGCCTGTTATCCCGAGCGCATGCAAAGCCGCGCCCTGGCCGCCATCGGCGCGACGCGGGAATACGCGCTGCGCATGGCGCGGGGCGCTCTGACCGCCTACGGCCAGGACGCCGTGAAGCGCTTCATGCTGAGCCTCATTCGCCTGTCGTACCTCGAAAAAACCTCCGCGGCCGAGGGTTGGATCGGCTTCGAGGTCGCGCTCTGGAGCCTGATGAACGAGGCCGGAAAAAACAGACCCCGAAGGGCGTGATTCGTCTTCAGAAAAGACGATGATAATCGTTTAATACCTCATACGCCAGAATTTATGGGGGCAATGAAGAAAACTGCGGTCCGATTGATTCAGTTCAGCTTCTTTCGTTTCTCATTAAACCGTAGTTCCAGAGCAAAAATCCTGTAACATTATGGTGCGACGTCGAATCGGCTGCGGATCACGGACGATCGTTTATGGCGCCTGTCGAGCACGACGCGGCATTTTGTGAAAATATGGCGACAAAAAGAGTACAATTTTGACGTCGCCGCGATCGATTTTATGACCGCAACAACCCGACAATCCCGTCACTGAAAGGAACACGAAGAATGATGTACGTCGTCGAAAACGGAAACACGAAACCTCAGTATAACCTGGCGCTGGAGGAGCATCTCTGTCTTCGGGCCATGCGTGACGGCTCGCAGTTTTTCATGCTGTGGCAGAACGAGCCTTCCATTATTGTCGGGCGCTTTCAGAACACGTTCGAGGAGATCAACGCCGCGTTCGTCGAGGAGCGCGGCATCCATGTCGTCCGGCGCAACTCCGGCGGCGGGGCGGTGTATCACGACCTCGGGAACATCAACTACAGCTTCGTCCTGCCGGATTCCGAGGGGGACTTCGACTTCGCGCTCTTCACGGGGCCGATCATCCGTGCGCTGGCGACGCTGGGGGTCCGGGCCGAGCTTTCGGGGCGCAACGACCTGGCCATCGACGGGAAAAAGGTGTCGGGCGGCGCGCAGTACCGGCGGGGAGGCATTATTCTGCACCACGGGACCCTGCTTTACGACAGTGATCTCGAGGTTCTCTCCCGGGCGCTCCGGGTTTCGGAGGACAAATTCCAGAGCAAGGCCGTGAAATCCGTGCGCAGCCGCGTCGGTAACATCGTATCCAGCCTTCCCGCGCGCCTTCCGGTCGCCGAATTTCGGGAACGTCTGCGGCGCGGAATCGAGGGGCTGACACCGATGGCGCCGGACGAGGCGGCCCTGAGCGAGGTCGAGGCACTGAGACGCGACAAGTACTCGTCCTGGGATTGGAACTACGGCGCTTCTCCGGAGTTTACGGAGCGAAAGAAGCTGCGTTTTCCCTGGGGCGGGGTGGAGGCATTTCTCACCGTCGAGGAGGGAGTGATCCGGGGCTGTTCCTTTCGGGGCGACTACTTCGGCAGCGGAGATTACGAGCCGCTGCTTTCCTGCCTCATCGGCAGGCCCTACACGCGGGAATCCGTAACGGAGTTGCTCTCGGGGCTCCAGACGCGGGTCATGTTCTCCGGGTCCGTCGCGGACGACCTGATCGAGCTGCTCTCGCCATTCCGGCCCGTTTCGTAATGGGACATGCCCCTGTTCTATTGACAAAAAACATGAATTAAATGATGATAAGCGTGTTTTTTAGAAATAATATCGCTTATAAATATGAATTTATTACATTGCGTCCATGCTTCGAATGGAGGAACGAATATGGATTTGACTCGAATCAGGAACGAGGCGCAGGAAATGGCAGGGGCGGCGACCGAGATGCGGCGTTATCTCCACGCGCATCCGGAGCTTTCGTGGGGAGAGGTGGAGACGAGCCGTTTTATCGCGCGGAGGCTGAAGGAGATCGGCTTTCAGGACATCAGAGTCGGCGTCGACGGGAAGGCCGTCGGAGTCGTGGCCGATCTGGCGGGGAAGGAGGCCGGTCCCTGCGTCGCGCTGCGCGCGGACATCGACGCGCTGAATCTGGTCGAGGAAAACGATGTTCCCTATAAATCGAAGTGCGGGGCCATGCACGCCTGTGGACACGACGCGCACATCACCATGCTGCTGGGGGCGGCGAGAATTCTGTATTCGATGAAGGATGAGCTTCCCGGAAGCGTTCGGTTTATTTTTCAGCCCGCTGAGGAACACGGTATGCACTCCGGCGCCGCGACGATGATCGAAGAGGGGGTCCTGGACGGAGTCGGCGCTCTGGCGGGAATGCACCTCTGGTCGCACGTTCCGTCGGGGCGGGTTCAGTGGCGTTCCGGTCCGGTGATGGCGTCCGCGGACGGGTGGAACGTCAAATTTCGCGGCAGGGGAGGCCACGGCGCCATGCCGCATAAGACCATAGACCCGGTCGTGGCGGCGGCGAACTTCATTCTGGCGTTGCAGACCATCGTCAGCCGCGAGGTCAACCCTCTGGAGACGGCCGTCCTCAGCGTGGGAAAGCTGGTCTCCGGAGAGGTGATCAACATCATCCCCGAGGTGGCGGAGATGATCGGCAACATTCGAACCTTCAGCGTCGAAGTTCGCGATCAAATGGAGGAAAGTTTCCGGCGTATCGCGGACGGCATCGCCGCGACGTATCGCTGCAACCTGGAGACGCAGTATACCCGCATCTATCCGTATCCCGTCGTCAATGACAGGGTCCTGTCCGAGCTGCTTCGGGACACGGCGATCGCGCTGGTCGGGAAGGCCGACGTGGAGGAATCGCCAATGCTGATGACGTCGGAGGATTTCAGCTTCTATCAGACGAAGGTACGAAGCGTCTTTTTCTTTCTGGGCTCCGGCGACGAGGCGAAGGGCACGACCGCCGCGCACCATTCCTCCCGCTTCGACGTCGACGACGACGTCCTCCCAAGGGGGATCGCCCTGATGAGCTCCTTCGCCTGTGCCGCGCTCTCGGGAATGAGCGAGGGGACTCTGTAATTTTTTAATTTTTTAATAATAGGGTCAGGGGGGCACGCCCCCTTGCGAGGTCCGGGGCGGAGCCCCAGGTATTGATGTGCTGATATTGTTTACAAACGGGAGGTTTTCATATCATGTACAGCTTCAGGAACGACTACTCGGAGGGCGCACATCCGAGGATTCTGCAGGCCCTGGTGGAGACGAATCCGGAACAGAGCCAGGGATACGGTTGCGACGAACACTCGCTTGCCGCAGCGCGGCTGATCAAACAGCGTCTCGGCGGGGACCCGAACGGTGTGGACGTGCATCTCCTCTGCGGCGGCACCCAGACGAACCTGACGGCCATTTCCGCGTTTCTGAGGCCCCATGAGGCGGCGATCGGCACGAACATGTCCCACATTTTCGTCCACGAGACGGGGGCCATCGAGGCCACGGGACACAAGGTTCTGACCGTCCCGACCACGGACGGCAAACTGTACCCCGACGGGATACAGAGCGTTCTGGATGCGCACCCGAACGACGAGCACATGGTGAAGCCGCGCCTCGTCAAAATCTCCAACTCGACGGAGATCGGGTCGGTCTATACGCTGAAGGAGCTAGAGGCCCTGAGCCGGTTCTGCAAAGAAAAAAAGCTGCTGTTCTACGCCGACGGAGCGCGGTTGGGATCGGCCCTGACCGTGAAGGGCAGCGACGTGACGCTGGCGGACATGCGACGCCTTACGGACGCCTTCTACATCGGAGGCACCAAGAACGGAGCGCTTCTCGGCGAGGCGCTGGTCATCGTGAACGACGCTCTGAAGGAGGACTTCCGATACCACATCAAGCAGAAGGGCGGGCTCATGGCCAAGGGGTGGGTTCTCGGCCTGCAGTTCGAGGAGCTCTTTCGGGACGACCTGTTTTTCGACATGGCGAGGCACGCGAACGCCATGGCGCAGCTC
>JAITPZ010000118.1 GCA_031289165.1 Synergistaceae bacterium | reverse complement strand
GTTCCCTCCGTAAATTCCAATGCTCGCTATGACGTCTACACGGCTCCTCAGGCGAAGGGAAACTCGGGGACGAGCGTGCAGCGCATAGACACGTTGACCAACGCCGCCGTTGAGAACCTGACCGGCGTCCCTGCCGCGCTGGCGCAGGACTTCACCACCTGGCTTCGCGAGTACAACAAACACCAGATTTTGGGCGATATGGAAAGCTCCGGGATGCAGGTTGTGGAGAAGCCCGTGGTGGGTTCTCCGCTTTTGAGCAACCCGCTTGCTGCCGACCGCGACCAGGTCCTCTACGTCCAGACCAACCGCGGCGTGCTGCACGCGATCAACTACGCGAACGGCAGCGAGCGATGGGCCTTCTTCCCTCCGAATGTTTTCCAGACCCGGCTGAAGGCCACCAAATATGACGCGATCACGAGTGCCCTGTATTCGGGCGATGGCGTCAACACCGTCGCTTCGATAGCCTATAACCTTCTGGACGGTCCCATGACCAAGGGAGAGGTGTCCCTTACGTACAACGCCTCGAACTACAGGACTATCATTCTTGGGAATATGGGGTTCGGAGGAAACGGCCTTTACGCCATGGACGTCACGGAGCCCGCGGCCACGCCGACGTTTTTGTGGGCCGTGGACAACGATCGTTATGACGGAGGCCCCTCCAGTGAGATAGGGCTCTGGGGCAACAGCGTGGGGATGGCGGGGACGTCCGCCTACAGCCAGCTGGGTTTGACCATTGCGCCGGGCGTTTTTTTGCAGGCCGACGTGAGCGCCGGGGATAAGAGAAACGTGATTTTCCTGCCTGGCGGTTTGGGGCAGAACCTGGGCAGCGACGACCAGGGAAAGGCCTTTTACGTGATTGCGCCCTCGACCGGAGAGGTTCTGAAAGCCTTCACGCAGAGTAATGGTTTCGAGCCCGTTGGCGCGTCTCTGGGGATGGGCATAGCCCCCGTAACCGTGCGCCACGTGAAGGACTCGAACCGGGATATAGAGCTGTTCACGACGGACAGCGCGGGTAACGTCCTGTATTGCGACACGACTCAGGATGTCAGCAGCTGGACGTTGAAGAGCGTTTTCCAGTTGAAAAACAGCGGCGGCGTTCCTGTGTCGATTCCTAAGGCCGTCTCACTGGGAACCGTAGGAGCCACAAAACAAATGTGGGTTTTCGGAGGATCTGCGCGTCTGGACGCCCCGGGTAAGGATGCCGATGAGAATCAGAAGGAGATCGTCAACGCGCAGAATTACATTTTCAGCTTCAACCTGACGAAGACCTCCGCCGACGCGGTATTGACGATAGCGGATCCCGACATGAAGCAACTGAAGTACGCCAGAGACGTTACGACTCTTTTGCCGCCCTTTGGCGACACTTTAGTTTCCGGAGACAACGAGTTTAACTCGACTGCCATCAAGGGATGGTACCTGCCGTTGCGGCCTCAGCAGGCGGTGGCGGACATCGGCACTCTGCCGGAGTACGTAACCACCTCGCCCTATCTCTATTCCGGCGTGCTTTATGTCACGACGTTCATTCCGCGCGTGAAGATGACGAACGATTATGACATCTGCCGGGACCTCGGGCACTCCAAGCTCTACGCCTTCGATCCTCTGAGGGGACGGGGCGAGTGGGGGAACGGCGTTCAGTCCGTTATCATCAAAGATGCGAAGATAACGGGGATGACGGCTATGAACGGCAGAATGTACGTGGCGATCAAAGCGTTGAAGCCGACGGCTTTGGAGGAGTTGCCTTCTCAGATGAGTACGAATACGTTTATTTTCCCGGACAAGACGATGTTTTCGTTTGGAGCGCTGAAATACGGGGAGTTCGTGCCTCCCACCGTTTCGGTGGATGTGCCTTATGTTCAATACTGGAGGGATATTGTAAACCCATGAAAAGGATGATTTATGCTGTCGCGGTTGTGGCGCTGGCGGGATTGGCGTTTTTCCTGTTTTCCGGAGAGGCGAACGCTTTGACGCTGACGCCGATGCTGGAGGTAACGGGAAGTTTTGAGGCTCTCGACGACACGGTGACGCCCAACGTCATCACCCTGAAGGTGAACGGCGAAGAAGCGTCCGGCCCCCTGTCGGACAGGTGCGTTTTTTCGGACGAGAGAGGCGTGGCGATCGATCAGAAGACTTTTGTGGCGCGTTATATCAGGCGCTTCATCACTATTGAGCTCGTCGAAAGCAGTGGGGAGGTCGTTTCATGCCGCGCGGGTTCCTGAGGGCCGTTTCGTTTGCGGCCGCCCTTTTTGCCGCCGTCGTCAGCGTGGATATCTCGCCGGATGCGAGGGGGATGCTGCTGGCAAGGGGTAAGGGCGAAAAAGACGCGTGGATCGCCAATGTATTCTATTCCTGCGTGCAGGGCAACGCCTTTGCCATGGTGAGAAACGGCGTGCCGGAGGCGACGGAGAACTACGACCTCGTCGACGCGGGAGATCTGTCCGTTTACGTGCCGAAGGACATGGCCTTCGAGAACGATACTCCGAGGATTGTCGTCTTTCCGCGTAAAACCGGAAACCGCGACGTGGGCGTTGCCAACGTCCCTGACTGATTCTGTAAGACATTCGTGAAATTTCCGCAACGGCCCGACGCAACCAAGCGTCGGGCCGTTTTTTGAAAAAGTACGCAAAATATGTGGATTACAGCACACCCGTACTGCCGGACACATGGGCGGAGACGACAAAAAGCAACGGAGGCAGGAGTGAACCCGTCCGGGTTTCTCTCGCCTCCGCCGTGCGACAACGCCGGTCTTTCGTTTTATACCTCTAACCCAGATTCTTCTCCAGCGTGGCCAGTTCTTCCTCCAGCTTTTTCGGCAACCTGTCGCCGAATTTGGCGTAGAACTCGTGAATGCCCTTCGCCTCTTCCCTCCAGAGGGCCTTGTCCACAGAGAGCAGACCCTTCAGCGTGTCGAGGGAGACGTCCAGGCCCTCCCGGTTGATCTCCTCCGCCTTCGGCAGCCAGCCGATGGGGCTTTCCACGGCGTCGGCTTCACCGAAGGCGCGATGGATGATCCACTCCAGAACGCGCATGTTTTCGCCGTATCCGGGCCATATGAACTTTCCGTTTTCGTCGGTGCGGAACCAGTTGACGTTGAAGATCTTCGGCGGGTTGGGGATCTTTTTGCCCATCTCCAGCCAGTGCGTGAAGTAATCGCCCATGTGATAGCCGCAGAAGGGCAGCATCGCCATCGGGTCGCGGCGCACCACGCCCACCGCGCCGGACGCCGCGGCGGTGGTCTCGCTCGCCATTATGGAGCCCACGAACACGCCGTGGTCCCAGTCGCGGGACTGGTAGACGAGCGGCGCGGTCTTCGCGCGGCGGCCTCCGAACACCAGGGCGGAGATCGGCACGCCCTGCGGGGCCTCGAACTCGCCGGAGATGCAGGGGCACTGACTGGCGGGGGCGGTAAAACGGCTGTTGGGGTGCGCCCCGTTGGAGCCGTCGGTCGAGTCCCACTTCTCGCCCTTCCAGTTGAGTGCGTTCTTCGGCGGGTTCTTGTCCAGTGCCTCCCACCAGACGGTGTCGTCGTCCAGATTGTGGACCACGTTGGTGAAGATCGTGTTTTTCTGACAGGTCAGCAGCGCGTTGGGGTTGGATTTCATGTTGGTGCCCGGGGCCACGCCGAAGAAGCCGGCCTCCGGGTTCACCGCCCAGAGCCTGCCGTCCGGACCGATGCGCAGCCACGCGATGTCGTCGCCGACGCACCAGACTTTATAGCCCTTCTTTTTGTACACCTCCGGCGGAATGAGCATGGCCAGGTTGGTTTTGCCGCAGGCGGAGGGGAAGGCGGCCGCGAGATAACGCACCTCGCCTTTTGGGTTCTCCAGGCCCAGAATCAGCATGTGCTCCGCCATCCAGCCCTCGTTGCGGCCCAGATAGGACGCGATGCGCAGCGCGAAACACTTCTTGCCCAACAGCACGTTGCCGCCGTAACCGGAGTTGATCGACCAGATGGCGTTGTCCTCCGGGAACTGCACGATGTAGCGTTTTTCCTCGTCGATATCGGCCCTCGCGTGGAGGCCTTTCGTAAAAATGGAGGGATCCTTGCTGGCGTCCAGGCACTTCAGCACGCGGGTCCCGATGCGGGTCATGATGGCCATGTTCAGGACGACGTATATGGAGTCGGTCAGCTCGATGCCGAACTTGGCGAAAGGCGACTCCGGCACGGTCATGGAGAAGGGAATGACGTACATCGTGCGGCCCTTCATCGCGCCGTCGTAAAGTTTACGCAGGGTGGCGTACATCTCCGCGGGGTCCATCCAGTTGTTGGTCGGGCCGGCGTCTTCCTTTTTGCGCGAGCAGATGAAGGTGCGATGCTCCACGCGCGCGACGTCGTTCACGGCGGTGCGGTGCAGGTAACAGCCCGGCAGTTTCTCCTGGTTCAGCCTGATGATCTCCCCCGACGCCACGCTCTGAGCGCGCAGGGAATCGAGCTGCTTCTCGGAACCATCGATCCAGACGATCGCGTCCGGCTTCGTCATGGCGCCCATCTCATCCACCCAGGCGTTGACAGCTTTGTTGTTGGTCAGCGACAATGTAAACATCCTTCTTTCCGTAAAGAGAATTTTATTTTCTTTGCTGTAGTGAATTTAAGCAAAAAGCCTGAAGCTAAAACAGCTTAACACGGCCCACCGTCGAGGAAAACTTTTAGCCTCTTACAGTAAACTCAAGTTACACCATTATAACTTTATGGACTTTACGTATTTACCGTGCGACTCGCGTCGCGTACCCCACGGCGTCACCCGCGCGAACCGTTCCCCCCCGAAGCACCCGGCAGAAAATGCCGAGGCGGGGCATGATGCAGTCGCCGGCGGCCTCGTAGATGGCGCAGTGGGAGTGGCATTCCTTTCCTATTTGAGTGACCTCCAGCTCCGTCTCCCCGACCCGGACGCGATCGCCCAAACTCAGCCTCGCCAGATCGAAGTCCTCGATCAGAAGATTTTCCGCAAAATCGCCCGGTTTCAGGTGTGGAACCTTCTCCCGAATTTTGGCGGCCGCCTCGGCGTTGAGCAGACTCACCTGCCGATGCCCGAACCCGAAATGGGCGTCGCCCTCCATACCCATATCCGCGACGAGCAGAGCCTCGCCGTCGTCGGTTTTCTGCATGCCCCTCTCCGGAGCCCGGCAAACGGCAACCACACGCCCTGCCTCAGCGCCTCCCGTCTCCACAACAAAAACCTCTTTTCACGTATTCACAGCTACGTAAATTTTACTCCGACGCCGAAATAAAACAAGTCTTCCGAAATTAAGCGCTATAATCTTCCATAAATACGAGAGAGAAAATCTCAGGAGGACTTCTCCTAATGGAGTTTCAAGGAGGGACGACAGTGCAGAATCGTGTTATGAGGTCGTGTGCGTGCTGTCTTATCGCGTTTTTGCTGTCAGCGGGCCATATCCTGGAGGCCGGCGCGCGCGAAGCGCGGATCGTCGTCGATTTCATCTATTCCGACGCCCGGGACTTCAGCGAGGGGCTGGCGGCGGTGAAGTCGGGCGACCTGTGGGGATACATCGACCATACGGGGCGGGTCGCCGTTCCCTTCGCTTATGGCGTCCCGGAGGTCGGTCCCTTCTCCGGAGGATTCGCCTTTGTGGGCGACAGCTTCATCGACGTGGAGGGCAACGCGGCGTTCGAGGGTCGAAAATTCGATCGCGCGAGCTCCTTCTCGGAAGGGCTGGCGGCCGTTCAGTCCTACGGGCGGTGGGGCTACATCGACCCCGCGGGAAAGTACGTCATCCCCCCCTCGTACGAGGGCGCGGGAAATTTTTCGGGAGGCCTGGCCCCCGTCAAAAGGAACGGGCTGTGGGGGTTCATCGACACGCAGGGCCGTCTGCTGATCGGGCCCCGATATCTGCGGGCGGAGGCGTTCAGCGGGAACCTGGCGGCGGTCGAGTTCAGGGGAAGGGTCGGATACATCGACCGTACCGGGCGCTTCGCCGTGCCGCCCCGTTACGACGAGGGAGGAACCTTTCACGGCGGACTGGCGCCCGTCCGAGGCACGGAAACCTGGAGGGACTGGGGCTACGTCGACGCGCGGGGACAGGAAATCATTCCCCGTCAGTTCAACGGCGCGGGGTCCTTCGCCGACGGTCTCGCCCCCGTGGCGACGGACGCGCGGTGGGGGTATATCGACGTCACCGGCAGACTGGTGATCGACGCGACATACGACGACGCGCGCCCCTTCAGCGAGGGACTGGCCGCGGCAGAACGGGAGAATAAATGGGGATACATCCGCGTTCGCTGATATACTCGTGTACATATCCCCCCGCCTCACGGCACCAGTTTCAGCGGATTCAGTATGTTGTTGGGATCGAAGGCGCTTTTGACCCTCTTCATGAGGTTTATCTGCGCTTCGTTCAGGAATATGTCCGTGTATTCCTTTCTCTTCAGCCCTATCCCGTGCTCGCCGGAAAGCGTTCCCCCGAGATCCCTGACGCATGAATAGAGTTCACGCCGCATGGGAACGGCGCGGTCGTGAAGGTCTTCATCTTTGCCGTTCCCGTCGGGGAATATCGTAATATGGATGTTTCCGTCCGCCAGGTGTCCAAAGGCGTTGTAAATGGCCCCGTGTTTTTCCATGATGCCCGGCAGACGCGTCAGGAACGCCGCGACGGCGCCCGTGGGGACGACGATGTCCTCCTTGGAGAGGACGGGCATGGAGGAGGTCCATTCCTCCTCGGCGACGTATTTTCTTATCCGCCACACCCTGTCCCTCGCGCTTCTGTCCTCGGCGACGTACACCTCCAGCGCGCCGTTCCGCACGCAGAGGTCGCCCACTTTTTCCACGTCGCTCCAGAGCAGCCTGCGGTCCATGCCGTCCATCTGGATTATGAGCTGCGCGGCGGCGTCACTGTACGGAATCCGGACGCCCGTGTACTTTTCCACGTTCAGGATGGATTTCCTGTCCATGTACTCGACCGACGATGGAATGACCCCGCCCTCCGTCGTGACGAGGGACGCCAGCCTCACGGCCGCCTCGACGCCCGGCATGGGGACGAGAAGGTCGGTGACGCGCTTCGGGAGTGGGATGAGGTTGAGCACGATCTTCGTCACCACGGCCAGAGTGCCCTCGGAGCCGACCAGCAGATGAATGAAGTCGTAGCTGGTCACGTCCTTGCGCCTCTTGCCCCCGAAGGTCACGACGCCGCCGTCCGGCAGAACGGCCTCGAGACCCAGAACGTGCGCGCCGGT
>JAITPZ010000025.1 GCA_031289165.1 Synergistaceae bacterium | reverse complement strand
CTCTCCGGACCAGCAGAAAAAATCCCACAGCATCTCGATAACCGGATGGCTGCAGTTTTCGGGAATGGAGCGGAAAAGCGGATTCTTCGGAAGTTCCGAGACGTCGCGCAGGGCGTTTTCGCCACTCGCGCAAAAGAGCTCGCAGCTGAGGGCCACGATGGCACGCACAGCGCGAAATGTCCCGGCGCAGACCTCCCCCCCGGTGGCCGTCTCAAGCTGCTGCGCGATTTTCAGCCAGGTCGACCAGGGAGACGCGGATTTCGCCTTTCCCAGCCGGGCATGCTGCGCCGCCAGCTTTTCCACCAGGGCCACCGTCTCGTTTTTTTTCGACTTCCGCGCCCTCGAGGCAACGGCGAGCGACGCGAGATCCCCGCGCAAAGAAGCGTAGGGAGAAGGCAAAGTCGCCTCCTCCCTGAGGGGAGTGGGGTCGGTAAAGCGGGCGTTTTTCCGCGCGGTCAGAAAATCCGACGCGACGTCCGCGCAGTCATGCAGATCCGGCGAAAAGCGCTCGCCCTCCCTGCGGATAAGGTCGAGCGCCATCTCCACGCTCCGAAAATCCCTGTCGACGAAAAGCGCGCTCGTCAGGCAGTTGTAAAGCGCGTCCTGCCAATGATCGGCCCAGCGCGTTCGCATCGAGGCCTCCGTGTCCCTCATGTAAAGAGACACGAAAGCGTCCCATTTTCGGTTGTTCCAGTGTTTTTCCAGCCGATCCTTCAGCGATAGGTTCTGTTGGGGCTTTTTGCCCTTTTTCTTCGACATTTCTTTAATTTCAAATTCGCTCTTTAAATTTACTCTTCCGCATCATCATCATCGTCCTCCATCAGGGCAAGCAGGTCATCTTCGATTTCGTCGACATCGCTGTCGTCGTCTCTCAGGGCTTTTTCATAGCGAGCGAGGGTCTCCGAGAGCAATTTTTTTCCCTCGTCGTCCTCCATTCTCCCGATCAGGGAACGCGCGCGCTGCGTGACGAAATTGATCGCCCCCGCTTCCTCCCCCGGCGCGTTCTCCTCAGCATCGGCGTCCTCTTCGATCTCATCCAGGTCCTGGGACGCGAAAAGCTTTGGATTGCGGCTGTCGATGCGTATTTCCGTCTTTCTGCTGTAGCCCTTCTGCTCCGCCACCAGATGCACGATGCCGTTGAGGTCGTAGGAATACTCGACGGTGATGGGACAGTTCTCCTCCGCCGGGGTCAGCTTCAGCTCCGTCTCGCCGATCAGGACGTTTTCGTCCGGATCGAGCGACTCGCCCTGGTACACCTCCAGGTTGACGATCTCCTGATGGTGCGCGATCGTGAAAAACGTCCGGGCCCGCGTCACGGGAATCTGAGTGTTGCGCGGAATGATGGGAGAGCTTTCGAACATCCGTTCCTCGTCCGGGGAGAGAGTTTTGAGGCCGAGCGTGTGCGGCGTCACGTCCACCAGAATCTGCTCGCAGTTTTCGCCGGAGATGATGCCGCCTTGGATCGCGGCTCCGTTGGCGACGCTGAGGTCCGGATCGACGACGGGCATGCGCGCGGTCCCGAAAATGGCCTCGAGCCTCGTGGCAATGACGGGCATACGGGTCATTCCTCCGACGAGCAGAACCCTGTCGATCCGATCCGCCGTCAGGTGAGCCTCCTCCATCGCCTTTTCCACGGAGGCGATGGTGCGGCCCACGAGGTCCTCGGTCATTTCCTCCAGTTCCTCCCGCGAAAGTTCCATGGAAACGGCGCAGCTCTTGCCCCGGGGAGCGGGAATATGCGCCTCGTTGATCCATACCGAGGCTTTTTCGGAGAGGGCGATCCTGGCGCTCTCCGCCACGCTTCTGAGACGCGCGAGGGCGGGAACGCAGTCCTCCAGATCCAGGTCGTCCTTTTCTTTGATTTGCCGCAGGATTCGCGTGACGACGCGGCTGTCGAAGTCGTCGCCGCCCAGGCGTGTGTCTCCCGTGCTCGCGAGAACCTCGATGATATCCCCCATCCGCAGAATGGAGACGTCGAAAGTTCCGCCCCCAAGGTCGTACACCAGGGCGTGCCGCTCGGAAGATTTTCCGCCCTTCGGCGTCGAGCCCTCGAGAGAAGCGTGAATCTGATCGTAAAAAAGCGCGGCCGCCGTAGGCTCGTTGACGATGCGCTCCACGGTCAGTCCCGCCCGCCTGCCGGCCTCCATCGTGGACCGACGCTGCGCGTCGCTGAAATAGGCCGGAACAGTGATGACCGCTCGCTCCACATCGCACCCCTCGATCCTGCGCGCCTCGTCGCAGAGATAGCGCAAAATCATTGCGGAGATGTCCTCCGGGTCGTAGCTTTTTTTGCCCAAAGTCAGCTTCTCCGTCGTGCCCATGAGGCGTTTCACGGAGCGAACGCTCTCCTCGGGAAAGGCGACGGCGCGATTCCGCGCCTTGCGTCCAACCAGCAGATTCCCTCCATCGAGACTCACGACCGAGGGAACGATTCCGTTTCCGTCCACGGAAATGGCGTGGGGGTTTCCGTCTCTCAACACGGAAATACAGGAATTTGTGGTTCCCAGGTCGATGCCGTAAATTTTATTCGCGTCCCTGTTCATACGCCTTCATCTCCCGTTTTCCATTCTATTTTTTGGGCTGCCGCTCTTCCCAGCGCCTCGTCCAGCGCGTTCCTCGCGTCGGCTCCCGTCAAAAGAGGGATCAGATCCGTCAGAGCTGCATCCTTATCCGGCCGGAGCTCGTCCCGGTCGCCCCAGAGGAATCCCGCGAGGTCCAGCGGCGTGGTCTCTTCCGTCACTCTGTGGAAAATTTCCTCGATAAAATCGTCATCCAGCGTCAGTTGCTGATAAGCCCGGCGGATGGCGGCGAATTTTTCCGGAAAATGCTCGGGCGGGTAGCGGCGCACGAGGCGAACGTAGGCCTGACGCACCGTTTCGGGATCGGCGTCCCGATCGACCTTCAGGGTTTTCCAGGCCCATTCAATCATAAAGCTCGTCCTTTTCTGTCTTTCCTTCCTCGAACATCGCCGAACTGCAGGGGCATTCGGGTTCGACGGTATTTTCCTCTTCATCTTCAAGCCCGGCGTCACAGCGATTGACGATGACCGTCGCGCAGCGCAACAACCTGGTGCCCAGAAAAAATCCGGGACGCACGACTTCGAGGACGGAATTCTCCGGGCGGGAAAAATCGCAGCGGACTGAGCAGGCTTCGTGTTTTTCGGGATCGAAGGCGCTGTTCACGTCCGTCACGAGCGACAGCCCGAAACAGCTCAAAAGATCGGTCAGCCTGCCGTAGAGAACCTGCAACATTGGGCTTTCAGGCTCCGCAAGAAAGCTCAGGGCCAAATTTTCGGCCAGCGCCATGAGGGCATCCAGGGGCGGCGACATCTCCAGGCGCGCCAGTGCCTCCAGCGCGTTGTTCTGACCTTCGAGAAGGGACTCGAGGGCCATTCTCCGCCGACGCTCCTGACGCTGAATTTGCTGCGTCTGTTCTTCCAGCGCGGAAAAGCGTTCCTCGAGAGCTGATATTGTCTCCGCCCAAATTTTTTCGACGTCCGATACGATATCCCGTCTCAGACCCTCCGTCCGTAATTCTTTTTTTCTCGCAAAAAAATCGAACATCGAAAAGCTGCCTCACTTTCAGAAACCTGAACCCCTCCACGGGGGAACGGCGGAAAAAATCCCCGGGGCTCCCCTGGAACCTGTTATAAATTCTTATTTCAACGAAGTCAGAGTCGCTTCCAGGGTCTCTCGAACGGCGTTTTTCCCCGCCAGCATTTTGACGAACAGCCCCTCGATTTTCTCCCCGAGTCCGGCCGCGCAGAGGTCGACGGCGAACAGAGCGGGGTTTGACAGGAAGGGACGCAGCTGTCCGCGGTAGCTCTCGGGAGAACCGACGGCGATGCCCTCCAGACCTTTTTTCAGTTCCGGAAGCATGGGGTCGCCGCTGATTTCCATGGGGCGCAGTTTGTCGTCCACACCCAACAGGTACCGGAACCACGCCGCGATGGCCAGCGGAATCCCCGTCAGGTTCCCGACGTCCAAGTCGGGCCGTTTCGTCCAGGCTTTGATCGTCTCGCCGTAGCGAATGGGGATCTTCTGGCTCGAGTCGGTGGCGATGCGCTGCGGGGTGTCGGGAATGAAGGGGTTGGGGAAGCGGTCCTCCAGCACCTCGCGGATGAAATCCCGCGGGCTGAAAATTCCAGGGTCCACCACGACGGGTATCCCCTCGGCGTAACCGATCTTCTCCACCAGAGCTTTCAAAAGGGGATCTTTCATCTCGGAGGCGATGGTCGCGTAACCCAAAAGACACCCGCAGACCGCGAGA
Organism: Synergistaceae bacterium; assembly: GCA_031289165.1. Lineage (GTDB taxonomy): Bacteria > Synergistota > Synergistia > Synergistales > Aminobacteriaceae > JAISSA01. The sequence continues at coordinate 6,820 of JAITPZ010000025.1, read as the reverse complement.
GCTGTGTGCAACGGATTGAGACACGCGGTCACCTTCATGCGCTCGACCCTGTTCACCGTCTCCCTGTCGGCGAAGAAAACCCCCGCCTCATCCAAGAGCGGGCGACCGCCTGGAAAGTCGTTCTCGATCACCAGGTACTCGGGGACCTCGGCGTTGACGAAGGGAGCGATGAACGTCCCCTTCGACGTGACCAGAAGCTCCATGCCGTCGATGCCCTTTTTCGTCAGATAATCGCTCACCGCCTCGGATGGGCGGGGGGTGATCTTGTCGATCATGCTCCAGGGAAAGGAAACCCGTTTTTCATCCTCCAGGTAAGCGATGAAATCCTCGCTCACAAACCCGTGCTCCTCCCAGGCGCGGGCCACCCTCAGCACGGCACCCCGCAACCGGTCGCCGTTGCGGCTGCAGTTGTCCAGGCTGAGCAGCGCGATGGGCGCGCCGCCCGCGCGGAAACGCTCCCACATCAGCGCGGCCGCGATGGACATCGTGTGTCGGGCGCTTTCGGGGCCCTTCTCCATCTCCTGGCGCACCGGGGCCGAGAGCTCTCCCTTCAGGTCCGTCAGGGCGTATCCCTTTTCGGTGATGCAGAAGCTCATGAGCTGCAGCCCCTGAAATCGCGCGATTTCGCGGAGGCGCTCCGTTCCGGTGTCGCCTCGCAGCGTTTCCGCGACCGAGGCGACGAGCTCCACCCCGATCTCGCCGTTCGAATGGAGGGCCGCGGCGAGCGCCAGGTTGTCGTGGGGCTCGTACACCCTCTCGATGATCTCCACGTCGTAGGGTGCCACCGCGATGACGCCGGTGTCGGTTTTCCCCTCGTTCAGCAGCCGCTGCTGCAACCGGGCGATGTACGCCCGAAAGATGTTCCCCACTCCAAAGTGCAGCCAGCGCGGACTTTGAATCGTACGCGACACCATGGCGGCGCAGTCGTACGCGGGCATTTCGACCCCCGCCGCCTCCCAGTCGCCCCTCCTGGCCAGGTCGGTCCTGTTGAGCTGCAACATCACGATTTCCTCCCGAATTTAAAATTCCACATATCATACCTGTCTTTCGTTGTCGCCGATCTCCCCTGTCAGTTCTCCGCGACCCTCGATTATGGCATTGCAGAATGGCGTCACCCCTGGCTCAACCATTCCTTCATTTTTTCTTTAGCCGCAATCACGACAAACGGATCAGCGAAACCCGCCTCCCCCGGCGTGCCGGAAGTCAACTTTGTTTTTGAGCGTCCCTGCATAACCCCCGCGATCACGAGGATCAGGATCAGCAGGGCACACACAACAATAACAACGTCCAGCGTGCGGACGGACACCGTTACACGCTCGTAGAGATTATGGCGTAAACCTTTGGCCTGCGCCGCTTTTTCTCTTTTATCCAGCTCCCGCTCCCGGGCTTCGATAACGGCCAGTCGCCGGGTAAAATCTTCCGGGGAAAGCATTTTATCTTCTTCGTTACTTTTTGGCGATATATTTTCGGACATCGATGGCGACGGCCATGATGATGATAAGGCCCTTGATGATGTACTGAAGGTACGCGTTGACCCCCAGGTAGTAGAGGCTGTAGTTGATGACCTGCAGGATGGTGACGCCTATCAGGACTCCGGGGATGGTGCCGACGCCGCCGGTGAAGGAAACTCCGCCGATGACGCAGGCGCTTATGGCGTCGAGGTCGTAGTTGAGGCCGGTGGACGTGGTCACGCTCTGGACCCTCCCCGCTTCCAGAAACGCGGCGATGCCGTAGAGCGCGCCCGCCACGAGGTAGACGCCGAAGATGTTACGGGACAGGTTAACCCCCGAAACAGCCGCCGCCTCGGGGTTCCCGCCGATTGCGAACATGTTTTTGCCCAGCGTCGTCTTGTTCCAGATCACCCACATGGCCAGCGCGCACAGGATCAGGTATACGACCAGGTAGGGCAGGTTCATGAAGCCCAGATCGAAGGAGCCGTTGACGACGCCGATGTAGCGGGGGTCCAGGCTGGCCAGGGGCTGAGCGCCGCTGGCCTGGCTGTCGATGTAGAGGCACAGGCTTCCGTAGGCGATGAGCTGCGTCCCCAGAGAGATGATGAAGGGGTGCATCCTCAGGACGGCGAAGCCGAAGGCGTTGACGGAACAGAAAACCATGCCCGCGACGATGCTCAGAAGCAGCGGAACGATCAGCGGCAGGGGCTCGGTGATGCCGGGGTACATCCGCGAGGCGTAGGTGACGCTCTGGAGCAGCGACGCCGATATCGCCGCGCAAAAACCCAGAATGCGGCCCGCCGAAAGATCGGTGCCGGTGTAGACGATCATGCCCGCCACTCCGAGAGCGAGAATGCCGCGGGTGGAGGCCTGGGCCATAATTTTACTGAGGTTGGAGAAGGAGAGGAAACTTGGTTCCGCCGCCACCACCCCGATGACCAGTACGCCCAGTATGATGTAAAGGGAATAGTTCAGCAGCCACTCTTTCCATTTCGACCAGAGCGTTTCCTCCGGCCCGGAGTTTTCGCCCGTACTTTTCAGAGATTTTTCCATCGATTCACTCATCGATTTTTCTCTTCCTCTCCCTCACGCGTATTTGGCGGCCAGGCGCATGATTTTCTCCTGTGTGGCCTCCGTCCTGTCCAGCATTCCGGCCATCCGTCCGCCCGACATGACCATGATGCGGTCGCAGATGCCCAAAAGTTCCGGCATCTCCGAGGAGACGACGACGATGCCCTTGCCCTCCGCGGCCAGGTCGATGATCAGCTGATAAATTTCGGCCTTCGCCCCCACGTCGATCCCGCGGGTGGGCTCGTCCAGCAAAAGGACGTCGGGCCTCGTCAGAAGCCAGCGGCCGATGATCACCTTCTGCTGGTTCCCCCCGGAGAGATTGCGAATGTGGGTCTTATGGGAGGGTGTTTTGACCCTCATGCTGTCGATGACCCACCGGGTGTCGGTCCGCATTTTTTTGCCGGACAGCAGCCCGTACCTTTTATAGCTCTGAATGTTGGCGATAATCGAGTTGAAGGTTATGTCCAGCCCCCCGAAGATGCCGGTGGCCCGGCGCTCCTCGGTGAGCATGGCGAACCCGTTTCTGATGGCCTCGGAGGAGCTTCGGTTGTTGACGGGACGCTGATCCTTCCGGATCGACCCCTTCGCGTGCCTGGCGATGCCGAAGAGGGTCTCCAGAAGCTCGGTGCGGCGGCTCCCCACCAGGCCGGCGATCCCGAGGATTTCGCCCCTTCGCAGGACGAAGCTCACGTCGCGGCAGGTGGGCATGTACATTCCCGTCAGGTTCTCGACGGCCAGAAGCTCCTCGCCGGGAATGTTGTTCTTCGGGGGGAAACGCCGCGTAAGGTCGCGTCCCACCATCATGCTGATGATTCTGTCGACGGTGAGCGCGGCGGCCGGCTCGGTGGCGATCCAGCGTCCGTCGCGCATGACGGTGACCTCGTCCGATATCCGGAGAATTTCCTCCATCCTGTGGGAAATGTAGACGATGCCGACCCCGTCGGCGCGGAGCCGGTCGATGATCCCGAAGAGGCGCTCCACCTCCTCGTGGGTCAGGGAGCTGGTGGGCTCGTCCAGAACCAGGATTCTGGCCTTCCAGGAGACAGCCCTGGCGATCTCCACCATCTGTCTCTGGGAGACGCTCAGTTTGCCGACGAGGACGCGGGGATCGATATCGATTCCCAGTTCGTCGAAGATGGCGCGGGTTTGGGCCTGCATGACGCGGTGGCTCACCAGCCCGAAGCGTTTGGGGAACCTCCCCAGCCAGAGGTTTTCCATGACGCTGCGCTTCAGGACCTGGTTGAGCTCCTGATGGACCATGGAAACACCGCTCTCCATGGCGTCTCTCGGGCCGCTGAAACGGATCGGGCGCCCCGAAAAGAGAATTTCGCCCGCATCCGGACGATAAATGCCGAAGAGGCACTTCATGAGCGTCGACTTGCCGGCTCCATTTTCACCCATAAGAGCGTGAACCGTTCCCGGCCGAAGCCGCAAACGAGCCTGATCCAGCGCCTTGACTCCGGGGAAGGACTTATCCACTCCACTCATTTCCAAAAGAAAAGGGTTTTCGCTCATCGGATTTTTGGAAGCGGGTCAGGAGCCTCTTCTCCCCGAACCCGCTCGAATTTATTTCCCCACGTAAGGGGCGTAGGGAATGCGAACCGCGATGCCGCTGCCGTCGAACTGACAGGTGGTTCCCTCGAGCGGCGCTTTTCCCGCGATCATGTTCAGGATGACCGCCGACACCGCATCCCCCATCGCCGTGCCGTCCTGTTTGACCGTGGCGCTCATGATGCCCCTGTTGATGGCGTCCACGGCCTGGTCTGTGGCGTCCACGCCGACGACGGGGATGAATTTATTACCGCCCTCGAGGTTGTAGCCCACGTTGGACAGCGCGGCAACGGCGCCCATAGCCATGGAGTCGTTATTGGCGATGACCAGTTCGATTTTCCCCTCGTTGGCGGCCAGCGCGGATTCCATGGCCTGCTGGGCCAGCGCGGTGTCCCAGTTGCAGACGAATGTCTGACCGATCTGCTCCATGTTGACGCCGTTCGTCACGGCCTGTTTGACGCTCCACTCGCTTCTGGCGATGGCCTCGGGGTTGTCGGGCTCTCCTTTGAAGAGGACGTACTGGCACCTGCCGTCCCTGTTGAGGTCGTATTCGGGGTGCTGGCTCCAGAGCCGGGCGATGATGTCGCCCTGCATCTTCCCCGCGTCGACGGCGTTGGTCCCGATAAAGCACGCCCTGTCGTAAATTTTAAACACGTTCAGATCCGGCTCGCGGTTGAAGAATACGACGGGGATGTTCGCTTCTCTGATTTTTTCCAGAATACCCGCCGCCGCCTGAGCGTCGACCATGTTGACGATAAATCCGTCCACCTTCTTCTCGATCATGACGTCGAGCTGGTCGTTCTGCGTGGCCTGATCGCCCTTGCCGTCCTGCATGCTTACGGACGCCTTACCGGAAAGAGCGTTGTTCAGCGCGTTACGCACCGTGGAAATGTAGGTGTCATCGTATTTATAGATGAGAACACCGATGTTCGGCTGCGCGGCCAACGCCGAAGAAAGCGCGACAAACGACAGAGCCAGGCCCAAAAGCACGACAAAACACACGAACTGCACCCTGCGGATCTTCACGATACTACCTCCCGTTAATTTGAATTTGAACCCGCGCCACCCGGCCCCCGGCTGACAGTGCCGCGCTGTTCGGAATTTACATAATGATAAGTATTCCCCACTTTTCGCCGCGTGTCAATCCAAAGCCCCGATTATTTCACCGTCGCAGACGCTCCCGCGCGGCCCGTCGACGTCCTCGCGAAGCGGCTCGGGTTTCCCGTAAGATTTTGAATAAATAAGGTATGTGCTCAAGGTTGCCGAGCGGCCAGGCGTCAGGTTTAAAAATCGAACGCCCGCCCTCTCGCCGATCCCTGTATACTCAAAGTTGTTCTCATAAGCATTCGTTCCCATGCAGTCGATACAAACGGAAGAATCCTCGGTCTGAAACGACCCTGCAGTCATATACATGGAATCTCCAAAATTTTTCTCCATACGTGTCCTTTTCTCACGACACCTCCATAACCTTAACCTTTCGAACTGCGAAAACTGATATAATTAAGCGGTTGCGGCGGATACAGACGCGCTGTGGTGCGTGTGTGTGCCGCATGAATATTTTCTGCGAAAACTATTCGAAAAGGACGCCCGCGCAAAAGCGATCGTCTCAGTTTTATGTGGGCGGCAATACAGGGAGGAACGGCATGATCGACAGCGTCGCATCCGGCTACAACGCCGGAAACATACAGGTTCTGGAGGGGCTCACCGCCGTGCGCAAACGGCCGGGCATGTACATTGGCGACACCGGCAGTCGGGGATTGCATCATCTGGTCTACGAGATCGTGGATAATGCGGTGGACGAGGCCATCGGGGGCTATTGCGACCGAATCGATGTCGTGATCAACACGGACGAGAGCATATCGGTCAGGGATAACGGGCGCGGCATTCCCACGGACCCGCATCCCTTCAACGGACGTCCCACCAGCGAGGTCGTCCTGACGGTTCTGCACGCCGGGGGTAAATTCGATGGAAGCGCCTACAAGGTATCGGGAGGACTCCACGGCGTCGGCGTCTCCGTGGTCAACGCCCTGTCCGAGTGGCTGGAGGTGACGATAGCGCGCGACGGACTGGAGCGTTCTCAGCGTTTCGAGCGCGGGATCCCCGTCACGGAGCTTTCTCCTGCCATTCCCGTCGACTGGAGAGGGACGGAGATCCGTTACATGCCCGACACCACCATATTCGAGGAGGTCAAGCACTCGCTGGATACGCTGAAAAGCCGTCTGCGCGAGCTGGCCTTTCTGACCCCGGGACTGCACATTTCCATCGACGACCGACGGACCGGCGAGAAGAAGGATTACTGCTTCGAGGGGGGCATAAAGGCCTTCGTCGAGTACCTCGATCGCGGCAAAAACGCGCTTTTCCCGAACCCGGTCATCCTGTCGGGGGAGAGGGACGGAGTCGCCGTGGACGTGGGTTTTCAGTACAACGACAGCTATCTGGAGCGTATTTTTTCCTTCGCCAACCTCATTCACACCATCGAAGGAGGAACGCACGTTTCAGGACTTCGCACCGCCATGACGCGCGCCGTCAACGAGGTCGCGCGCAGCAATAAAATCCTGAAGGACAAGGACGACAACCTCTCCGGAGACGACCTCAAGGAGGGGCTGACCTGCATCGTTTCCGTCAAGATGGCCAATCCGCAGTTCGAGGGACAGACGAAGACCCGGCTGGGCAACAGCGAGGTCAGGGGCGCGGTGGATTCCTTCGTTTACGAGGGGCTTTTGGCTTGGTTCGAGGATAATCCGGAG
>JAITPZ010000223.1 GCA_031289165.1 Synergistaceae bacterium | reverse complement strand
CCCCACCATGCCGCCCATGAAGGCGATGGGGATGAATACGCCCAGGTTCGTGCCGACGCTGGCCAGAACGGCCACGGAGATCTCCGCCGCACCGCGCTCGGAGGCGTCGAGGGCGTCGTAACCCATCTCTCGGTAGCGGTAGATGTTCTCCAGAACCAGAATGGCGTTGTCCACCAGCACGCCGACCGAGATCGCGAGGCCGACGCTGCTCATCATGTTGATCGTGAAGCCGTAGAGGAACTGAACGATGAAGGTCGCAATCAGCGACGTGGGAAGGGTCAGGACAGCGGCCAGCGTGGCCCCGAAGCGTTGCAGCGACAGGTAGAGCACCACGGCGGTCAGGAGCGTCGCCATCAGCATGTCCGAGATGACGTTTTTGATGGCGTCATTGATGTAGACGCTGTTGTCGAAGATGACGTCGAGGCGCATTCCCCCGGGCAGCGAGGGCTGGATCATCTCCAACTCCCGGTAGACCTGCCGGGCCAGGGCCACGACGTTGGCGTTCGGACGGGCCACGAGGTCCAACGTTACCGCGGGTTTGGCGTTGAAGCGCGACAGGCGGCGCTCCTCCTCTACGGTGTCCCGAATCTCGCCCAGGTCGCCCAGCGCGATGCTGGAACCGTTCGCGAGCGTCAGGGGAATGTTCCCCAGCGCGGACGGGTTCTCGACCTCCCCCGTGAAGCGGAGGGAGATATCCTTGGCGCCCGCGGCGATCTGCCCGGCGGGCTCGTTGCGGTTCGATTTTTTGATCATCTCGCCCAGGCGCGTGATGCTGAGGTCGTGCGCCTTCAGGGAAAGGGGATCGACCTCCACGTGAATCTGACGGTCGAGCCCGCCGATGACCTCGGCCGTCGCCATGCCGAAGATCTGGGTCAGGCGCTTGGAGATCTGTTCCTCGGCGATGTCGCGCACCCGCGAGGTCGGCAGGTCGGAGACGACGACCATCGTCATGAATGCGCGGGCGTTGATGTCGAATTTGGAGATGGAGGGGTCCTCCGCTCCGTCGGGCAGCGAGAGGGCCCGAACCTGAGTGGCGATGTCCATAGCCGCCTGGGTGTTGTCCACGTCGTTCTCCAGCTCAATGACGACCACGCCGCTGCCGTTGCGGGCAAATCCGCGGATGGTCTTTACGCCCTCGACCCGGGCGATGGCGTCCTCGAATGGCTTGACCAGCGTGGACTCCGTCTCCGCCGGACCGGCCCCGTCGTATTCCGCGCGGACCATGACGACGGGGATGTCCATCTTCGGCAAAAACGCAACGCCCATATTCAGGTAGGAATAGCTTCCCAAAAGAATCAATATCAGCGTGATGACGGTCGTCAGAACCGGCCGCCGGACGGAAACGCGTATCAGCCACATGCGGGTCTAGCTTTCCTGAATCCAGATTCTGGCGCCGTCGTACATGCGGTCGGCCCCCTTGAGGACGATGCTCTCCCCCTTCGACAGACCGTCAAGAATGCGGGTCTCCCCCTGTTCGTTGGTGCGTCCCTTCCGGACGACGCGCTCGGCGACCACATCGCCGGAGCAGACGTAGACCTTCGCCTCTCCCTCGGTCTCGCGAACGCTTTCGTAGGGAACCACGATGATGCCGTCGCCGTGTTCGATGCGAATTTGCGCCTCGACGGAAGCGCCGACCCGAAGCAGCGCGCCGACGGCTCCCCGACTCTCCACGTCGAGGACGACGTTATAAAGCCCCGTGACCACGTTGGCCATCGGGTCCACGCGCTTGACGACCGCGCCCTCCCACTCGCCGGAGGGGCTCAGGTAACGCGCCCGTTCTCCGTTGCTGACCATGTGAATATAGCGCGGGGAAAGGTCGATGGCGACTTCGAACTGTCTGGGATCCCCCACGACGAAAAGGGACTTTCCGCTTCCCGCCAGAAGCCCGATCTCCGCGTTGCGCTGCATGACGACGCCCTCAATGGGGGAGACGACCTTATGCCTCGCCAGCGCCGTCCGCAACGACTGCAACGAGGCGTCCGCCTCCTTGTACTGGGAAAAGACGCTCTCCACTTCCTGTTTGCTCGATCCCCCGGCCTTTTGAAGCTCCTGCGTGCGCTCGTACTTCATCGCGAGTTCGTTGAACCGCGCCTCGCCCGCCTGGACCTTCTCCACAGCTTTTTTGGAGTCGAGCGTCGCCAGCACCTGTCCCTTTTTGACCGTGTCGCCGACCTCCGCGAGAATGGAGGTGACGTACTCGGCCTCCGAGGCGAACACCTCGGAAAGCCCTGACGTGCGCACCGTCCCGTAAAGCGGCAGCCAGTACTCCCATTCGCTGTCCGACACGCGCCACTCCGTGACCGGCATACCGTTTCTGGCCCGTATCGTGGAGATGCTGACGGCCTCCGACGGCTTCGGCCTGTTGAATATCCGCCAGCCCATGAGGCCAAAAGCCCCCGTCAGTAAAATAACGACGGCAATCTTCGCCGCGTTCGATTTTTTCCTCATTGTTTCCAAGCCTCCCAGCCGTAAATATACCCAATACCCGAAGCCACGACGACGAAAAACCGCTTCCGTCACCCCTCGCACGTCGAAGAAACAGCCGTTCGAGGGGGCCTCGGTATAAATCCTTTCAGAATTGTATGTATTATACTCGCTCAATGTGAAAGTTTTATGATATGAGATTTTATATGCGCTTTTCGAAAAATGCGACGCGGGTGCTTCGCCGCAACGGAGAGCCGCCATCCTCTAAAATCTGCATATCGGGTTCGGGTCGTAGGAGGGGGGTCGTCCTCCGGCCATCCGCATCGCGATCAGCGCCGGAACCTGCTCGGAGTCCGCATATCCTTTCATCCCGCGTACCTGCCCCGGGGGAGATGTTCCTAAGGGGCAGGGGGAGTTCGCTTTTTATAGCGGGTGATGTCTTCAATCCGGAGCCGCATCGTCTTTTGTGCGGCGGAGTCCGGCGTCGCGCCGCCGTAGTAGATGTCCTCGAAGCGGCGAACGAAGGGCAGGGCGAGGTTCCTGAGCTCCTCGTCGTCGACGCGCGCCAGAAATTCCTCGAGGCCCTCGCTCTCGTGCCGGGCGTAGCCGTGGCGCTTCATCCCGCGCTGGAAGCGGCGCAGCAGGACGATCTCGGGGCGTCGGTCCCGAAGCTGGCGCAGGAGGTAAAACAGCGAACCGCAGGCGACGAGGGCGGCAAGCAGCGTGGCCGGGACGGACAGGGCCGAACCCAGGCGGCGCATTCCGTCTCCCGTGGGGGTCAGGGACGCGCGCGGGTTGCGCAGGACCTCCCTCAGTCCCTGCATCAGGTCCGACTGAACCTCCCAGTTGTAGTTGACGACGAGTTTCGACCACTGGTAGTCCATCATGTCCAGATAAAACTCCAGAGCACTGAGCGCGTCCGTCAATCCCAGATCCCCGGCGGGCGTGGGGTCCCATCGCACCCAGGCGCCGATCGCTCCGTCCCATGCCTCGACCCAGATGTGGGCCCTTTCCTCCTGCACGATGTAGTAGCCGCCCACGTCGTTGTAAATACCGCCCCTGTAGCCGCTCACCATGCGCGAGGGGACATCCGTCATGCGCAGCATGACGCCCATCGCGGAGGCGAAGTACTCGCAGTTGCCCCGGCGGGTGTCGAAGAGGAACTGTTCGAGGGCGTTTCGCGGGTCGGCGGGCAGTCCCTCCAGCGAGTACGTGAACGCCGGAGAGGCGAGGTATCTCATGACGGCCTCCGCCTTCTCCCGGTCGCCCGACATGCCCCGCGTCAGGTCTGCCACGACGAGCCGCAGGCGGGGGATGAAATTCGGGGGAAGCGCCAGGGTGCGGCTCCTGTCGAAGTTCGCGTGGAGCGGCCTCATTTGGGACGACAGGACCGATGTGGCCTCGTACTGCAGCCTTCGGCCGACGTTGCGGGACTGATACTGGTACATGCCGGAGCCGCGGTCGTCGGCCTCGACCCCCGAGACGCCGACGGGCTGGTCGAGGGCGAAGAGAACGCCCCGGTTACCCGGCTCCAGAAAGATCTGCTGCTCGATACGGGGCGCGCCCCTCTCCGGAACGAAGGGGTCCCGACTGCGCCGGCCCCGGCCCGCGATCCACCCGCGTCCGTCGAAGAAGTCGAGGACGAGCCCGCGCCAGTACGGCGTGCGGCTCTCCGGGACCGGCGGCATCACGGCGCGGAAAGCGAGGCGGTTGTTGTTCTGGATGGCGCTGGCGTCCCCGAGCTGCACCTGATCGGAGAACCCCGTGGCGGCCAGGCCGAACTGCCCACGCATACCGAAAAGGGGCGTGGCCGTGCGCGGCAGTATGTAAAAGAGCAGGAGGCTGAGCGGCAGCATCAGGCCGAAAAGCGAGAGCGAACGCAGACAGACCTGCCGCAGCTCCCGGAGGGCGAGGCGCGCCTGCGGCTCCCGCGAAAACCAGGCGGACAGAATCAGGGACAGGCTGCAGAGCAGGGTCGTCCCGAAACAGTACAGGATGAACGTCTTTTCGGCGGAAAGCATCGCGTAGGCGACGACCGCCGCGAGGGACAGCGCCGCGATCTGGACGTAGTCGCGGGACTCCTTTTTTTCGAGCATCTTGATGGCCGTCATCAGGAGGATAGCCTCCATAAACGCCTCCACGATGTAGTTGCGCCGGACGCG
>JAITPZ010000249.1 GCA_031289165.1 Synergistaceae bacterium | reverse complement strand
CTGTCCGGCGTGCGCCATGCGTCGGATAGCCTTGCGCACGCGTTTGGCGGGCAGGTCGCTCGCGCTGTCGGCGGCGTAGGGGTCCCCGTCGTGCTCCATGTCCTCCGTCGAGATCAGGCCCACGAAGATCGTCCGTATCGGGTTGTCCATCTCGTAGGTCCGCTCGAGCCACTTCGCCCCGTTCCAGTAGCGCCCCCTCATGGTTTTGGAGTTCAGGTAGATCTTTTTCAGGTGGTCCCTCATGACGTTGATTTCGGTCTCGTTGCCCGTCGTGAAAAAAATGATCCAGTTGGGCTGGCAGGACCCCGTGACGGGGAAGTACCCGCGCGTATCGTCGGCCTCGCTCGAGTTCTCCGTAAACGCCAGAATGCTGCTGTTCATTGGGGTGAAGAAGTCGAGCACGTCCCCCAGCGCGGTGCCGGTCATGAGGCCCTCTATGTTGCGGAGGCGCTTCATCGGAACGCCCCCTCTGGCCGGAACGTTGCTGTCGTGCATCGATCGCGAATTGTGGACGCCTCTGGCGTAGGTGACGGCCTTGTAGCCGTTGAGGACGTCGAGGTTGACCCCGTTGTTCGTGAACCAGTTGTCGCGTCCGTAGATCTGCCATTCGGTGGAGTAATAATATCCGGTGCAGAACAGCTCGTCGTTGACGAATCGCGCGACCGGAGTCAGGCCGTCTGTCCGGTCGACCTGCTCGACGCCGTCGATCAGCTCGCGAAACGCGATGAGGCTCGCCGTCGGGTTGTAGGTTCCGTGCTCGTTCAGTTTGTACATGAAATCGAAGGGAACCCGAAAAATCGAACGGCTGGCGTGACGTTCCCCCGCCGTTCCGTTATAACCCGAAACCGAGCCGTACAGGGCTACCGAGTGGCCGTATTCGTTGCTCAAGAGTCCCGACGGTTGAGGCGCTGTACCCCAGGGGAAATGAGTCCATCTCAACGCTCCGTTGTGATAGGCGTAGAAGCTATCCGTGCCCCCCTGGTAAAAATTGCTGACGCCGCCGGCCTCGCTGTATCTGAACGGGGTGTGCTTCATGCCCGCCGAGTAAATATACGAGGCGTTGTCGATGTATTTGCGGTCGGAAAAGGTCGTCGCGAGCCCAAGGCGGAGTTTCGAGAGCATCTCCCCGTTTTCCGGGTCCAAAAGGCGCGCCAGAACCAGCTTCACCGTGTACATCTTGCTGTCGTTGGGTACCAGGTGAAGGTTCGCCAGGTCGACGGGCACGGGCTGCCCCGCCTGCCCGCCCCCCGGCAGGTAGGGAACCAGAGCGGAAGGGAAAGAGCCGGGGCGTGCCCCCGTGCCGCTCCACGCCGCGGAGGCCGAATCCCGGAACGTCAGCATGTAGGGTTTTGTGGGGTCCAGCGAGTAGTAGCAGTTGGGGTCGCCGATGATGTTGTTGGACGCGTCGACGTCCCGTCCCCAGCGGGTAAAGCGCCGCCTGTTGGAGTTCACCGGTTCCCCGACATTTACGAACACGTCGTCTCCCGCCTCTGTCCCAAGGTGGATTGGGACAAAGGGGAGGGTGAGGTTGTTGTTCTCCAGCCTCGCCGTCTGATTGGCCAGGGTTCCCTGGCTCGCGGAGCGCCCACCCACGCCGAAGGTGTCCTCGCGCAGCAGCGCCGCGCGGTAGTCGGCGTCGCGCATGTAGGGGTAGTTGGTCTGCATCCAGGAGTCGGTCGCGGTGAAGATCGGCTTTTGCCCCTTCATCGACATCGTCATCCGCACCGTCGTGTCTATATAAAAGAGCACGTTGGGCTCCACCCCCGTGAGGATCGCGTCCTCCAATGGGTAGGTGGTTTCCTTCAGGAAGGTCCTGAAGGCCGACGGCGGCGTGGCGGCGGACTCCCGCGCGCCCACGAGCCACAGCAGGCCCCCGCAGAGCACGCAGACGCACAGCGCGCAAATCATGTTCAGCCTTACTTTCACAGTCCTCATTGTTTGTTCACCTCTCAATATTGCCGGTTCAGTCGAGTCACCGGATCGTCGCTTCGCAAAATTTTACGGGAGCACCTGAACGAAGGCTTCCTCCGCCATTCGGATCTGCCTTCGCCCGGCGTCGCGGAGCCTGACCCTTATCAGGTACGCGCCGTACTTTTCCATGTCGAGTTCCCCTGCCGGATCGTCGAGGGGGGCCGCCAGATCGCCCACCACGAGCGTGTCACCTGTGCTCACCACGCCGCCGACGCCGCCGGTCACGCCTTTCATCATGAAGGGAGGCGGCAGTTCCATCATCTGATCCCCGTCGTTCCGCACGGAAGCCTCCAGGTCTCCGGTTTTGTAACACAGGTCGTACACGCTGACCTCCAGGTGCTGAGGCCCCGTTCCGTTGCTGACGACGATGTCGCAACTCAGACTCAGCGGCGAGTCGGGGATGGACGCCGGGCCCAGGCGGAGGGCCCTCACGCTGGAGATTGTGCTGGCGTCGTCCGAATAGACGTAGTTCGGCGTGTGCATCGCCTTCGTGTCGCTGCTGTTGGTGCTGATAATGAATCCCTTGACGGTCTGGACAGTGTCGAGCACCGTGGTATGGTCCACGTAAATTTCCTTCTGCAACTGTCCCTGCAGGGAAAAATTGAAGGATGTATCGTAGATCATGGCGGCGACGGAGCTTCCAATCAAAATAACCAGCAGCGCCAACACCAGGGCGACGCCCCTGCGCCTGCGAAAAATAACGCTTTTCATCCCCTTGCTCATCCCGATGTCGTCTCCCGTTTCATTCCTCATATTTTCGCCTCAATTCTCTCACTCTCAATCTCGCTCTTTCCGTCCGGCTCCAATCCCGTTGACGCTCTAATTTCTTATTCTCCACGTCAGTGATTTGACGAGAACGCGATAGTGCAGGTCCTCGGACGCGATCGGCGGCAGCCATGTCGGCCATGCCGGAGGCCGAGGCGAGGGCCCGGCCGGGTTTCTCTCGCCGCCGCGGGCCGCGATGTACACCGTGAGCAGACGCGACGCGGGGTTGTAGGTGAATTGCAGGCCCACGATGCCGGTTGTCAGGGGCAGGATGTCGGTGTCCCCGAAGACGACTCTCCTCAGTTCCCCGTTCGCGGTGCGATAAAGGCGCGCGACCTGGACCAGGTGAACCTCGTCGAGTTCCATAAGGGTTCCCGACATTGGACTCGCCCCCGGCGCCACAACAGCGGTGAATCGATTGCCCGTAATATCGGTCACCAGCAGGGGGAGCCTGAGGGTGGGAAAGACCACCCATGACGCGGGGTTGATGGGGGCATTCGCGACCAGGCCGATCCTCCGTTCGTCGTAGCGAAAATTCTGCAGGTTTGTCATTGTCCCCGTGGAGGAGACGAGCTCCATTTTTATCGGTATCGGAGTAAAAGCATCGACGTAGACCCTCGCTTTCCCGGGCGATACGATGATCACCTTTACATTCGTTGGCACTCCCCACGCGTAGTAGAGCTCCGGACCGAGATAAGCCCCTCCTCCCGGAATGCCGGCGTT
>JAITPZ010000239.1 GCA_031289165.1 Synergistaceae bacterium | reverse complement strand
TCACCCTCGTCCGCTGTTCCTTCCTTCGAGGTTTCCCTCGACGCGGAACGCGCGTCGGCCCTCAGGTACGAGGCGAAACGAGAGAGGGCCACCGATTCCGATACCGCGTTCGTCGCGTCACCAGTATCCTGCGCCTCGGGGGAGACCGGGAAAAACGTCGGGAAATTCACCGCCGTCGGACCACCTTCGCCCGAAACACCGCCGGACTCCGACGAATTCAAAGCGGCGTCGACACCTTCACGAACGCCGGACACGGAAGCAGCGTCGGCGGCCGAATCGTACTGATTGCGCAACCGGGTCATCATCGCCCTGAGGCGTTCCATATCGAGGCCCGGGAGAACTTCGCCCAGAACCTCGCCGACCTGTCTGGAAAGCCCCGCGACGTCGACGCCCTTTTCCTCGAGTCCATTTTTTATCGACACCATGAGGTCCAAAACCGACTTCGAAAACAGAAGGGTCTCGTTCATTCCGTCAGAGGGAGTCGCCATCCGTTCCGCATCCGCTTCATCCCGGGCGGCAAAAAGCTCCGCGTCGAAGGGGACGGCAACGGGATTTTCCCCGGGCTCCCCCTGTTCGGTCCGATCCAGAGCCTGGGAGAGCAACGAAAGAAAAGGCGTAAACACTCCTCCCCCGGAGGCGTCCCTGGTCTCTTCCGATTTGATTCCGCCGGCGATTTTCTGCGCGCCGCCCGTCATGTTCCCCCCCGAAGGCGCTATCGCTCCGGGAGATGGAAACGTACTCTGCATCGGCCTCACCCCTTTTAACGAAAATACTCGCATACTGTCTCAGGCGCTCATCCACGCCGCGTGAAGCAATTCGGGCGATTCCCTTTATTGCGGAGTCACCGCCAGAAGTTCCGTCAGCCTGGCCGCCGTTTTGGGCTCCATCTTCCCAAGAATAGAGGCGCGGGCGTCGACGGGAAGCTTTTGAAGCAGTTCCACGGCTATTCCCTCGCTGAGTTGCTCGACGATCTGAGCCGCGTTTCGGGGAGACATGTCCTGATACGTTCTGGCAACCTGCTCCATCAACTTTTTATCCGCGTCCGAAGCCGTACTGCCCGCCTCCCGGGAAGGCGTCTGCCGCGCGGTCGTCTCCTGTCTGGCAAGACGCTCCATACGCTGCCCGACGTCACCGGAAACGGCATCAACCGTCGATTCCCGGGCACTCAGCCCACGCTCGCGGTCATCGAGGCGCTTCTGCCACTCGGTCAGCTCGAACGCGCGTCGCTCGGCCACCGTCAGGGTATATTGCCCCGGTATTTTAAAAAATCGGGAAATGGGATTTCCGATATACGGTATCTTCGGAACAAGGCTCCAGACCAACGGGCGGGCATCCCACAAACCGCTGAAGTGCAACCCGGTCCCCACACCAAAAACCAACAGCAGCAAGAGGAAAAAAAGGGTCAGTTTGCTCTTCTTTTTCTTCGGAGGCGGAGCGGCCACCCGCTGTTCTTCGTCCTCAGGCCGCCCGTCCAGTCCCCTCGGGGGCCTCTCTCGCCTTTCTTCGGCCATTACTCTTCCTCCCGATAACGATGGTACAACGCCATCACGTTCCTGACGTACCGAGCGGTTTCCGGAAGGTCAACCCCGCCTCCGGAATTCACTCTCGAAGGACCTGCGTTATAAGCCGCCAACGCCTTTTCCACATCTCCTTCATATTTATCGGTTAACTGAGAAAGATATTTTACCCCGCCCTCGATGTTCTGCTCGGGGTCGAAGGCATCGCCCACCCCCAGCATCGTCGCCGTGCGCGGCATGAGCTGCATCAGTCCCCTCGCCCCCTTTACGGAGACGGCATCGGGCTTCCAGCCCGACTCGACCTGAATGACGGCGCGAATCAGCTCTTCGTCGATGTTGTACTTTTCCGCGGAGCGGGCGGTGTATTTTCTGAGATCCGCCACGCTCCGCTGTCCGGCCGTTTTCGTTCCGGACAACACCTCCGATTCTTTCCCTTTTTTAAGCCGCTCGGAGTCCAGAACCTCGACAAAACGATCTTTCGAGACTCCCTCGGCCTCCCGCCGCTCCCCCTCAGGGGGCATACCGCACTTCCGCGCAATTTCCTCGATGCGGTCCCGTACCCTGTCGAGGTTGGTCAGCCTGAACATCATCCTGTTCTCTTCCTTTATTATTGGATTACATGAGCGCCAGGGACACCCCGGCTGTCATGCGGCTCATCATGTTACTTCACCGTATTCCCTCTCACGCGGCGGGCGTAGCGTGTGACGGAGATATCGTCCAGCTCGTTCTGTTCCGCGGCAATGACCGACAGACGCTCGTCGTCCTTCAGACGGTCCACGTAGCCCTCCATCATGCGGACATCCCGATGACGTTCCACCAGACGCATCTCCGTCAGGGAAATTCGGTTTTGCACATCGCTGAGATTTTCTTTGCCCTTATCGATTCGCTTTTCCAGAACATCAATGGATTGCCGCTGAAACCAGATTTCCCTGCCGGAACATACCCTGTCCCTGTTATCGCTGAAGGAGTTCAGGGCTGTTTTTTTCTCATGACCCAGAGCGTCCAGACGCTGAAGAACTTCTTCTTCCTCCCTGCGCTCGGCCGCCAGAGCAATCTGCTCCACTTCGCGATCGTTTTCCCGAAGCTTGAGTATTCGGCTGAATCTTTGAATGCGCTGAGACATGCCCAAACATCCTCCCGAATTCAAATCCCTTCATATTTTTATAAGTGAGATTCCTCTGCGTCCAAACCTTAAATCTCAGGATTCCCGGGGCGCCAGCGTCAGAAGCTGCTTCACTGTGTCCTCGTATGATGAGGAATCCTGTATCTTTTGGCTCAGAAATGAGCGCACCGATTCGAGATGTTTCAGGGCCCAGTCCACACGCGGATTCGCTCCGGTCTTGTATGCCCCGATATTGATCAGGTCCTCGGTCTCGGCGTAAGTCGCCAGAAGGTCTTTCACGCGTCCCGCGGCCTCCAGGTGTTCCGGCGTCACTACTGCCGGCATGACGCGACTGACGCTTTCCAGAACGCTGACGGAGGGGTAGAAATTACGGGCGGCGATTCTTCGGGACAGGACGATATGCCCGTCCAGAACTCCCCGCACCGTGTCCGCGACGGGCTCGTTCATGTCGTCGCCCTCCACCAGAACCGTGTATACGCCCGTGATGCTGCCGCGCTCACCCGCGCCCGCCCTCTCCAGCAGCTGGGGCAGCATCTCGAAAACGGACGGCGTGTAACCCCGCGTCGCCGGGGGTTCCCCTATCGCAAGGCCGATCTCGCGCTGCGCTCTGGCAACACGTGTTACAGAGTCCATCATCAGCAGGACGTTTTTCCCCTCGTCCCTGAAAAATTCGGCAATCGCCGTCGCCGTCAGGGCTGCCTTCAGGCGGATCAGAGGCGGCTGGTCCGAGGTGGCGATGACGATGACGGAGCGCTTAAGCCCTTCCTCCCCCAAATCGCGCTGGAGAAACTCCTGAACCTCCCGTCCTCGCTCTCCCACGAGGGAGATCACGTTGACGTCGGCGGTCGTATAACGCGCCATCATACCCAGGAGCGTGCTTTTGCCCACTCCCGAACCGGAGAATATCCCGATCCGCTGTCCCATTCCAAGGGTCAGAAGTCCGTCGACGACCTTCACGCCCACCGACAGAGGGCGATCAATCATCTGCCGCCGCAGGGGGTGAGGCGGTTCGGCGTGCAGAGGATAAAAATCCGTCGTCACGAGAGGGCCCCTGTCGTCCAGGGGCTCTCCCAGTCCGTTCAGAATACGCCCCAGCAGCGCGTCGCCGACGGAAACTCCCAGAGGATGGTCCGTGGAGACCACGTCACACCCGGGCCCCACCTCGCGCAGGTCCCCCAAAGGCATCAAAAGCACGCGATCCCCGCGAAAGCCCACGACCTCAGCGTCCAAGCCGTGCGTCCCGTCGCGAAAACAGATTCTGCAAAGATCTCCAACCCGAACGTCCGGTCCCTGCGACTCCGCCACAAGCCCCACGACCTGCACGACGCGCCCGTTGACGCGGACAAGCTGAAGCTGTTCGAAGTCCGATTCCAGAATCGCAAAGAGGTTCATATCACTCTCGTTTGCGTCGGTCATTTTTTCGATATGCGGGACGCCGTCGATCATCGGGAACCTCTTCCGCTCCTTTGAGCGGAACTCCCCGTCCTGTGCGTCGAACGCGTCGAAGATTTTTCCGCCCCGGACTTTTCGGTTACGGGTTTTTTCTCCGCCGATCGAGTCTCCGCACCGTCCGAGGCAATTTCAACCACGGACCTCTCAGAATCCGGCCCGTTCGCGCTCTTTCGACGGAAAGGCGCCGGAGCGGTCTCTGGCGCCTTTCCCAGTTTTTGGAGCAGATCTTCGATCACCGTCTCGATCTGATCGAGCTGGGTGCGCCAGCGCGCGTCGTAAATCCCAAGGTTCGTCTCCACGATGCAGCTGCCCCTGTCGACGTTCGTGTCCGACTTCAGTTCGAGATGTCGAACCCCTCTCAGGGTATCCGCAAACTCCTCCCGCATTCTTTCCTCGAGAATCCTCATGTCATCCGGACAGACGTAAATCACAAGGTGATTTTTATCGCTCAGGCGGGATAGAACGTCGGCAAGGACGTCGAGCACGGCATCGGGAGCGAGGGTCATCTCCCGATGCAGCATTTTTTTCAGCATTTCCTGCCAGAGCCGGAGCATGCGCGGTTGGTTCAGGGTGACCAGCGCGGAAAAATTTTCCTCGAGTTTCGTCGAAATTCCCTCGAGCGCGGCCACGAGGCCCGTGAACCTTTCCCTGTACTCCCCCTGCACCTCGACGCGAGCCCTTTCCAATCCCGCCCGATGTCCGCTTTCCAGACCTTCGTCGTACCCTTTCGTCCTGCCCTCGGCTCTGGCCTGTTCCCGCGCGGCTTCGACGCCCGCCGTCATTTCGCGTTCCTTACGGGCAAATTCGTCCTTGCTCCTCGCAAGCTCCGCTTCCAGAGAGGCGATTTTGGATACAAGCTGTGTCTTTGCGGCCTCGGAGGCGACCATATCGGTCTGAAGCGCCGCGATGCGGCCGGTCAGTTCCTTAAAAGGATCGGGGGGGGGAGGCGTGCTTTCTTTCTTCGAGGGTTTGCGGGCCTCGCCGGAAACCTCATCAGAGGCTTCGTCGGTGACTTTCCCGGGCGCTTCTCCACTTAAAAGCTGCTCTTCCTCCTGACGGGAAGGAAGAGCAGTCTCGGCCTCCACACCTATTTTTACGACATCCGGCAGA
This sequence comes from Synergistaceae bacterium, assembly GCA_031289165.1. Lineage (GTDB taxonomy): Bacteria > Synergistota > Synergistia > Synergistales > Aminobacteriaceae > JAISSA01. The sequence continues at coordinate 4,948 of JAITPZ010000239.1, read as the reverse complement.
AGGCGGACCGCACGCAGAATCCCCTGGCGAAGGTTAGACAACCAACTCGTCCTCTCCGCCCGTGGCTACGACGATTTCGCCCGCTTCTTCCAGGGCGCGGACCACGTTGACGACCTTCTGCTGGGCTTCCTCCACGTCCTTCACGCGCACCGGTCCCATGTAGTCCATGTCCTCCTGCAGCATTTCGGCCGCACGTTTGGACATGTTCCTGAAAAATTTCGAACGAAGCTCCTCGGTCGCGCCCTTGAGGGCCAGGCCGAGTTCCTTCATCTCCACCTCGCGCAGCACGCGCTGCAGAGAACGATCGTCCAGTCGAATGATATCTTCGAACACGAAGAGGCGCTTCTTGATCTCCTCGGCGAGCTCGGGGTCGTTTTCCTCCAGGTATTCCATAATGTTGCGCTCCGTGGCGCGATCGGCGCTGTTGATGATGGCGACCACAGCGTCGATGCCGCCCGCCAGGGTGAAATCCTGCCCCATGACCGTGCTCAGTTTGCGCTCCAGCACGCGCTCCACCTCCCGCAGCACCTCGGGCGTGATGCGATCCATCTTGGCGATGCGCTTGGCGACCTCCGCCTGCATGACCGCGGGCAATCCGCTGATGATCATCGCCGCCTGAGCGGCCTCGAGATAGGACAAAATGAGCGCTATGGTCTGGGGATGCTCGCCCTGGATGAAACCCAGAACCTGCTGAGGGTCGGTGTGACGCATAAAGTCGAACGGCCGAACCTGGAGGCTGGCCGTAATGCGGGTAAGCAAATTCTGCGCCCGCTCCGGCCCCAGCGCCCGCTCCAGAACGTCGCGCGCGTACTCCACGCCACCACGAGCCATGAACTCCCTGGCCATCAGGACCTCCTGGGCCTCTTTCATGACTTCCAGCTTCAGCTCGGGCGTTATCTTCCTCAGGTTCGCTATTTCAAGGGTGATCAGCTCAATTGTGGCATCGTCAAGCTGTTTATAGACGTCAGCAGCGATATCATTACCCAAAGCCACCATGAGGACCGCTATTTTTTCTCTGCTGGATACATTACTGCTCACTTTAGCCGACTTTGCCATCAGGAGACTCCTTCATTCGTTAGACGCTTCGTACGCACCGCACACTTCAACTGTCCGACGAAATCCACTCGTTGACTAAATTCGCCACCTCGGCAGGATTGTTTCTGGCGTAAGCTTTCAGCTGCTCCTCCAGAACCGCCATCTCCCCCTGAAACGCGAGCATATCGGGAGACGTCAGCATCTCCTGAATCGTCGGCACGTGCTTGCTTTCTTTTTGTACACTCTCGAGGGCAGCGCGCATCCTGCGCCTCTTCAGCCACCAGAATCCCGTGGCGCCGAGGCACGCGAGCGTGACGAGAGCAATCACCGATCCCATCGCGACGCGCAGCATCCTGTCCCTTCGGAACTCCTCCGCCAGAGACTCGGCCCAAGTCGTGTCGAATCTCCTCGCCTGGACGACGACGCTGTCTCCTCTCGCCTCGTTGAATCCGATAGCCCCCGACACGAGAACCCTCAACTCGGCGAGTTCTGCCTCGGGCATCTGTTCCCGGTTCACGAGAACCGAGGCCGTCACACGCCGAATCCCGCCCGGCGTCACAACCTCGTCACTTTCCCGCGAGGAAATTTCGAAGTTGACCGTGGTCTCCGTCTTATTGTAATCAGTGGCCACGGGCTGCGTGTTAATCGAGTAACCGGGAATGTTGGTCGTCGTCCCGGGAACCCCGGGCGCGGCAGCCGACTGCCCGGTGTAGCTCTCGTCCGTTTTGTTGGTGCTGCGTACGATCCCCTGCCCCGTGTCGCCCTGAGGGACGTGCTCCTTCGTGGAGACCTTCTTTTTGTCGAAATCCAGATCGACCTTGATCACCACGGAGTAGTTTCCCGGACCGAAGCTGTTTTCCAACATGGGACGGACCTTGTGTTCCAGATCCCGCTCCCGTTCCCGTTCCATTATTCGCTGCAGCGAGGTTACCGTGCCCCGCCCATCCGAGGAATAAACGAAGGGTTCGTCCAGAAGCATGTCCGAGAGGTTGCGGCCCCTCGCGTCGAGGATCGCTACGTTGTCAGGCTGCAGGCCGTCGACGCTGTGCGAGACCAGATGAATAATGGCCCTGATTTGATCGGGCTCCAACCGAGCGCCCGGCCTCAGCCGCACCATAACGGACGCGGTGGAGGGCAGCTGCTGCTCCAGAAAAAGACGCTGTTCGGGAATCACGATGCTGACCCGGGCGGAATCGATCGCGTCCATTTGAGTGAGGGTGCGCTGCAATTCACCCTCCAGAGCGCGGACGTAACTTATTCTCTGCTGAAACTCGCTCATTCCCATCTTCGAGTCGTCAAAAATTTCGAATCCCGTACTGCCTCCCCTGGGCAGTCCCTCCTGAGCCAGCGAAAGCCTTACCTCGTACACCTCGCTTCGGGGAAGCAGGATGGCGTTCGCCGCCGGATCCAGCTGATAGGGAATTTTATTTTCCCTGAGATACGCTACGATGGCGGACTGGTCTTCCACCTCCAGTCCGGTAAAAAGCGGCTCGTAAACGGTACGGCCCGCCCAAAAAACCGTCATTCCCAGCAGACCGAGAACCAGGAAAACCGCAAGAAACAAGGACGCCTTTTGCCACACCTTGAGTGTCGCCCAGAAGAGCAAAAACCTCGCAAGTAGTTGTTTCAGATTTTCCATAGTCCCTTATTCGGAAAAAATCAGGCCGACATTCTGGACAGTTGCTGATAGGCATCCACGAATTTGTTTCGCAGCTCCATAAACATCCGCAGGGCGACCTCCGCCCGGGACGATGCCATAACAACCTCAGAAATATCCTCCACATCCCCGGTCGCCAGCTTTTGAAGCATTACATCCGCCTCCAGCTGCAGAGAATTGACCTCTTTTACCGATGAAGACAGCAACTCCTCGAACGTAACCTCACCTCGTCCATGACTCAGGGAGGCAGACGCATGCGGCTTTGCCTCTTTTCGCCCCTTAATTTCCGCGAGCTTTAACAGATCTACCATCACGGGATCCATAAAAAACCTCCTGGCAGGAGAAATTTGACAATCATCCTACGACAATTTCTACAAATGAACAAGCAACAATAGTACCTAAGCAGATACCCTTAACCATTCCAGCATACAGCCTCATCCAATCCGCCCCCGCTCCGAAAGAACCGGCCCGCCGGCTCGAAAAAACATAAATACCCCCTGCAAAGCCCCTCGTTCCGGCGTCCCTTCAACATACAAGAAAACAGACAGCTACCCCCTCTTTTCCTGTGGAATAGCTGCTTTCAATTCTTTCTCCGGAATTTCAGTACTATCCGCTCTTCCGATACATTCTTCGGGCGTTCCGCCCCTCCTCAAAGGTTCAATGACCCGCGACCTCAGGGAAATAATTTAAATCATGCTCCTGTTTCATAAAATAAAATCTTTCTTTATTTTAACATACTTTCCGGCAAAAGAGAGAGCTGAGAAGCAAAATTCGGGCAACGAACTCCCTGCCATACATCGGCATTGGGATTTATTCAACCCTGATCCGCCCATCGCCCGGCTCGAAACGTCCGATGACCGCGGCATGTGTGAAGCCCCAACCGCGGCAGGCCCTCAGCATTTCCTCCGCGCGGCCGGACGGCAGGGCAAGCAGAAGCCCCCCCGAGGTCTGAGCATCGTACAGCATGTCCAACCGGACTTCGGGAAAATCTCCCCTTACATCGACCCGCGCCGCGTACGCGGCGCGATTTCTGTAGCTGCCCTCGGGAATCAGGCCCATGTTCGCCAGATCGTGGACACCGGGCAGGAGAGGCAGTTCATTGAGCGTCAGGCGAAAATCGAGGCCTCCGCCGCTCAGCATATCCAGGACGTGCCCCGCCAGTCCGAAACCCGTCACGTCGGTGGCCGCGCGCACCGCACGGTGCAGATCGTCCGGCAGGCGTCCGGGGAGGTCGTTCAGCTTCGTCATCCAGCGAATCGCTTCTGCAGCCGTCGCGGGATCCTCGACCATGTTCGCCCTGACGGCCGTTATGGCGACTCCCGTGCCGATGGGCTTGGTGAGGACCAGCACATCGCCCTCGCGCGCACCAACGGTTTGCCACTTCATGTCCATATCCACCTCGCCGTAGACGACCAGGCCGTACTTGGGCTCGTCATCCTGCACGCTGTGCCCGCCGACCAGAAAGGCCCCGGCCTCGCGCGTCTTCGAAAAACCTCCCTCGAGAATTTTTTTCAGGATGTCCAGGTCCAGCTTCTTCGTCGGGAACCCCACGACGTTGAGCGCGACGACCGGCCGGCCGCCCATCGCGTACACGTCGCTGATGGAGTTCGTCGCCGCGATCTGTCCCCATATGCGAGGGTCATCGACAACCGGCGTGATAAAATCCACCGTCAGGATACCCAGACGGCGTTCGTCAATTTTCCACAACGCGGCATCCTCTCCGCCGCTCCACGTCGCCAGAATACGCTCGTTCTCGATATGCGGAATTTCCGCCAAAACCTGAGCCAGGTCCGCCGGACCTATTTTGGCGGCTCACCCGCTGGTTCTCGACATCTCCGTCAGCCGAATCCGGGCCGCAAGCTCCGAGCCCGTCGTCGATTCAGGACAGTTCACATCCTCACCTCCCCTCGCTCGGCAAATTCAACAGGACTGAACAGTCATAATTCACAGGTCAGACCGTAACGTCGTCGCAGAGATTTTCTCCAAGATGCCGTTCCAGTTCTTTTCCGGCAAAAAGAGGAAGCAACAGCATCAGCTTCGTCATCAGCGTCTCGCGGGTCATGTCATGCGCCGAAAGGACCCCCAGAGAAAGCGCCTTCTGCCCGACCTCGTAAACGGTGGGATCGGCGCCGCCAAATGGAGACTGAGTACGTAATATGAAGGGAATACCGGCGCCGATACCCCGTCTGATGGGATCCAGCAGGTTTTCGTGCATGTATGGAACCCCTCCGAGGCCGTAGCCCTCCAGAACGACGG
>JAITPZ010000221.1 GCA_031289165.1 Synergistaceae bacterium | reverse complement strand
CCACATCGGGCAAACGCTTCGCCCCGAAAAGCACCAGGGCCAGCACGATCAGAAGGGCAATCTCGCCCATTCCCAAATTCATGGCACACCTCCAAAATATTACCGACTTTTACTGTTCTGACTTCAAGCCTCTGATTTCCAATTCAATCCCATGTCCATCGAACTCAATAATCGGGGCCAGGGGGTCCGGGACCCCCTGCGAGGTTTGGGGCAGAGCCCCAAAGTTGTTGCCATTGATGTCATTATTGCACAACTAAAATGGAAAATCGTCGCCCGCCGTCATGGGAAGGGCCGGCGCGCCCTCGTCCTCCGGATCGGGCGGTCGCATTCCGGGCGTTCGAACCTGCGGCGTGACGCCCGTCACGGCGAACGCCTTCGGGTCCGCCGGGCAGACGTTCAGACAGCCTCCGCAGCCGATGCAGTAAGTCGAGTCGAACACCGGGGCCGTCAGCGACGGGGCATCGTTCAGGGGCTCCATCCTGAGCGCGTGCGTCGGGCAGACCTCCGCGCAGGCCCCGCAGGACTCGCCCCGGGTGATGACGACGCACCTCGCGCGGGTGAGATTCGACAGCGCGATGCGCGTCCGCCGCTTCTCGTCGATGTCGGGGAACGGGCGCAGGGCGTGAGCCGGGCAGACATGAGAACACTCCGTACAATTATACTGGCAGTAGCCCCGCGTGTAATCCAGCTCGGGCCGGGACGTCCTGTCGGTCCGGATAATTCCCGTCGGACAGGCCGCGACGCAGGCCTGGCACCCGATGCAATGGGCCAGGAAATGCCCCGCGTTCGGGGCCCCCGGAGGCATGACGGAGTCCAGGAACGTCGTCTCGGGCCCCGTATTTCGGGGGGAATTTTCCCTTCCCCCGGCGCGAACGAGGCGACGCCTCCAGCCGCGCGCAACGGGGCTTCCGAGGTAAGCCAGGCCGGCACCGTACGCCAGCAGGTCGAAGCCCTTCAGGAAAAGCGCGCGCCGCTCCGTGCTTTCCGGAGCCCTCACCCCGTAGTCGAGGGCTCCGACGGCGCAGCTTCCCGCGCAGCTCAGGCAGAGGATGCAGCGGTCCCGGTCCAGTTTTTTGTTCGAGGCGTCGACGCAGTTCATCGGGCAGGCGCGCTCGCAGTTGCCGCACCCGACGCAGACGTCCCGGTTCATGTTCATGCCGGCGGGCGCGACGCGGGCGAAGAGGCCCAGAAGCGTCCCCACCGGGCACCAGTCGCAGAAGCGACGGCCACGCAGGGCCGCGAACGCCAGAACGACCGCGAACATGCCCGTCGCCGCCCACACCGGGGGAGCGGCGGCGGCCCCCTCGACGGCCAGGATATACGCGCCGCGCACGCCGCGTCCGAAGTTCGATATCGGGTCCATCACGCCGAAGAGGGGCGGCAGGGCGAAAAATATCCCCAACCCCGCGAGCGCGGGCACGACGTACCGCAGTCGCCAGGGAGACAGATATTTTCCCTGCTTTCGCCCCAGCCTGGCGCCTGCCCTTCGAAGCACCTCCTGCAGCGTTCCCAGGGGGCAGAGGAGGGAGCAGTACCACCGACCCAACAGCGCGGAGACGATCAGGACCGTCAGCGCGACGACGGAAAACAGGCCGCCGCTCATCAGGGCTCCCGTGAACTGCGTGTCCGCCAGCGCGGAACGGAGAGCGCTCCACTTTTGCAGCGACGACGTGAACGTCCGAAGAAAAAGAGCGAGAATTCCAAGGGCCACAGACAAACGGCACCAGGACAGCAACCTGTACCTGAGACGCTTCTGTTTTGCGGAAACGGACATGTTTTTACAGGGCCAGGCGCTCGATCTTCAGCTTCGTCAGGTCGATCTGTCCGAACCCGGCCTCCGCGGCGAACCGAATGTGCGGGACGTCGGCGGGCTCGCGCCCCAGAAGCCGAGCCGAGGCGGCGTCGGCGGCCACAATGTCGGGCGAGATGATCTGGGCGCTCATTTCGGCGACGTCGTCGGGCGACCCTCCGCGGGGCCCGTGGCGGGTGATGACGCGGTACGCGTCCACGATGCTCAGGTCGGGCTTTTTGGCGTGCAGAAAGTCCGCGATGCAATTTTGAAGTCCTTTGGAGTGGTAGTCCCTGCGGTCCCATACGCAGCCCATCAGGTTCTTCATCGCGATGCTGACCCCCGCTCCGCCGTGGTGTTTCAGGACGGGGACGCTGATCAGGACGTCGCTTTCCAGCAGCGATTCATGAATCTGCGTGCTCTGAAGCACCGCTCCCTTCAGGTCGATTTTCTGATAGTACCTCGCGTCCTCCGATGGGGCGTAGACGCCGCCCGCGGACTTCACCGCCGCGCCGATGCCGCTGCCGTCCAGCGACCTCTCCCAGTACTCTATGGAATGGTCCATCACAAAGACGCGTTTGGCGCCCGCATCCAGACAGTGCTTCACGACGCGCGCGACGAGGGCCGGAGACGTGTTGGCCGCGCCGTCGAGGGGGGTGTCCCACGATATGTTGGGCTTGACGACCACGGTCTGCCCCGGCTTCACGAAGCGCCCGATGCCGCCCAGCGCCGCAATGCCCCGATCGAACATCGCCTCGGGCGACGCCCCCTTCAGGGCCACGAGGTCGGGATAATTTTCCTCGGCCAATGCCTTTGCCACACCGCCCCGCAGTCCTTTGGGCAGAAAGAGCACCCCCGCCCCCAGTCCGAGGGTCAGTGATTTTTTCAGAAATTCGCGACGTTCCATAGAACAAAACCTCCTCAGGTACAAAAATAAAAACGGACGACGAACAGACGAGGAAAAAACGCCGCGATGCCCGATCTCCCCGCATTGCCGCGTTTTACGACCTGTTTCGTTGTCCTCTTTTATCATTGTAAATCATTTCGCCCCTCAATTTATGGAAGATTTGTGTAAATTGGAAATTTCCCCGGGGTATGAGATAATGCGTGCGAGTTAACAGCGGATTGCGTTAAAGAAGTGCTTAACTGACATGCGGAAGTTGCCTTTTGTGGTTGCCTTTTGTTGCGGCGACTTTGGGCCTTTTATTTCAGGCTGGCTGAGAACACTTGTCCGGAGGCGTGGTTTATGTGGGATAAACCTGAGAGCGAGAACCTTCTTCCCGTTTTCATGCACGAAACGACGGGGCTTGTCGCGGCGCTGGCGGTGTATTTCGGCATTCCGGTTCTGCTGACCCTGATGTTGCTGCGGTATCACGACGTCACGTTTGCTCTGATCCTTCCGTGGTATCTCAATACGCTTTACTCCATCTTCAACGCCCAGAGTATTTTCTATATTATCCATCTGGCTCCGGCCTGTGCGATACGGGTTTTCCTTGGAAAACGACCGACGGCGAAAACGGCCTTTCTCACGGCGCTCCTTCTCGACCTGCTGGCGATTCTGATCGTTTACCCCGCTCGTTCGCTCCTGAACCCGCGGATTCTGAAAAATATTTTCATTTTTGCCGGTCTCTCGCCCCTGCTGATGACGTTTTTCACGCTTCGAATTCATCGCCTGCGCTTTGCGGGCGGGATCGTGATCCTCGTCTTTCTCTGTCTGCTGTACCGAAAGCTGTTTTATTTTATGTTTTAAAAAATTCGATATCTGAAGAGGAAATCATGCCCAAGGGAAAACACGAGACTGAAGAAGAGGGCTACTGGAACTCCGGGCAACACGGGAACCAGGATGAGTACGAACGCTACCTGCTCATCAGGGAGCAGATTGAAGGCGACGGGCGGCATTCCCGCGGGAAGAGAAAAAGAAAGACGAGCGAACGCGGAAAAGTCGTCTCGCTGTTGAGCTATTACCCCGCGATGCGGTGGGCGCTCGTGCTGCTGCTGCTCGTCAACGTGACGCACGTCATGGCGAAGTTTCAGCTGCATCAGAAGTTTTTCGTGCTGACGGCGCTTTACTGGTGCGCGCTGTCAGTCGTGATCTGCTGGTATTTTGCCCTGCGCGACGCCGGGTACGGTTCCCTCGCCCTGGTCGACCATTTTCTGGCCGACCTGCCCTTCCCCCGCTCCCTGCCCATGTGGGGGTTCCTTCTGGGATGGATACTCTCCACCCTGGATCCGAACGATTTCAAGGCGTGGGTGTCCCCGATCGAGATCCTGTTTCGCTGGCTCCACTCCCCCTTCGGCGGGGCGGCGTTTTTATCCAGGAGGCTGCCGCGCGTTCCGCTTCTGATTCGGATGCCGGCCTCGCTGATGATGATAGTCTGCGGAGTCGTCCTGGTCATGGACATCGCCGCCGCCCCGTGGCTGAAAAAAATGAGCGACTGAGAGTAAGGCACAGGGGGGCCAACGAGCCCCCCTGATTATTCAGCGCTTCCTTTTTCAGATAAAAAGCCTGAAGCTGGAATCTAAAAACGGCTTACTGTCAGGGAAAACTTTCAGCCTCTTACCTTACAGTTAAACCGCGGTATCTCTGCTCCAGCCGCCAGGTCAGTGCGAACTGCGCGAAGGTCCCCGCACCGATCCACAGGACGCTCTCGTCGATGTCGAACTTCGGGTGGTGGTGCGGGAAGCCGCCCTCGCGGAACGAGGGGTGATAGAAGAACGTCCCCGGAACCTTTTCCAGGAAATACGCCATATCCTCCGCGCCCATAGTGGGCTCCTCCACCTCGTGGACGTGATCGGCGCCCAGAAGGTCCGACGCCGCCCTGCGCAGCTTTTCCGTCATCTCCCGGTCGTTGACGACCGGCGGGGGGGCGTACTGGTACTCCACGGTCGCGCTGCCCAACATCGCGTGCGCGATCTCCTCGCAAACCTGTTTGAGGCGATCCTGAATGTATTTGCGCCTTTCGGGGGTCAGCGCGCGAAGCGTCCCCTCCATCCTGCAGGTCGGGGGAATGACGTTGTTGGCCGTGCCCGCGTGAAGCGAGGCGATGGTGACGACGACCGAGTCCAGTGGGCTGGTCTCGCGGCTGACGATCGTCTGGAGCGTCGTGTAAGCGTGACAGGCGATGGAGATGGGGTCCACGGTCAGGTGCGGCGTCGCGCCGTGTCCGCCTTTGCCGGTGAAGGTGACGACGAAAAAGTCCGAGGAGGCCATCATGGGGCCGAAGCGATAGCCGATCTCCCCGGCGACGGCCCCCTTCCAGAGCCCGCCCGTGTGCAGCCCGACGATGGCGTCGACCTTCGGGTTTTCGAGCACGCCGTCCGCGAGCATGGCGGGACCCCCGAACCCGTTCTCCTCGGAGGGCTGGAATATCAGCTTCACCGTACCCGCGAGTTCGTTTTTGCTCTCCATAAGCATCGCCGCCGCGCCAAGGAGCATGGCCGTGTGGGCGTCGTGCCCGCAGGCGTGCATCCAGCCGTTTTTCGAGGCGAAGGGAAGCCCCGTGTCCTCCGCCATGTTCAGCGCGTCCATGTCGGCGCGAATACCCAACACCTTCCCTGGCTTCGCCCCCTCGATCAGAGCGACGACGCCGTGCCCGCCGACGCCCTGCCGAATTTTTTCGACGCCCATTTTTTTGAGCTCCCCCACGACGAATGCCTCCGTCTGAGGAAGCTCCAGCCCCAGTTCCGGCGCGGCGTGGATGTGCCTCCGCCACTCGACCATCCGCGGGTTCATGGCCTTTGCCCGCGCCTTTACGTCGAACATGTAAACACCCCTTCTCCACGAATCGATTTTCACTTGACCGAATTTTGTCAATGATAACACGATGCCCGTCCGCCGCTTTCTCAACAGGCTCCCTCCCGTGGGTGATTCCCGGGGTTTGAAGTTTTCTCGGACTTTAACCGAAGTGCGTTATAATGCAACGGTGCGTTAATCATAAAAAGTGCAAGATTATGCAAAAGCAAAAGTGAAAGCGTATGCGTTACGCGGGAGGCGGTCGTGTGAGCGAGGCGGATATATTGACGCAAAAGTTGGATGACTATGGAGAAAAATGGTTTTCGGACCCTTCCACGTTTGAAGAAAACCTGGTCTCCGCCTGGGGGCGCAGGTGGAGCGTTTCCTCCGAGGTGGGCAAACTCCGGGCCGTTTTGCTGCGCCGGCCGGGCAGGGAGATAGAGATCGTCAAAAACCCCGCCGACTGGCGCTGGAAGGACGTGATGGACCCGGCGAAGGCCCGCGACCAGCACGACGCGATGGCGGAAATCTACCGCTCGGCGGGAGCCGATGTCTTTTACGTGGAGGAACAGCGCGAGGACCGACCGAACGCGATTTTCATGCGCGATAACGTGCTCGGAACCCCGGAGGGGGCCATTGTCTGCCGTCAGGCGACGTCCTTCCGCCGCGGCGAGGAGCGGGCCGTCGCCCTGGCTCTCGCAAAAATCGGGTGCCCGATCGTCCGCACGATTTCCGGCCGGGGGATCTTCGAGGGCGCCTGCGGACTGTGGATCGACCGCGAGACCATCGTCCTCGGCACGGGCGTTCGCAGCAACGAAGAGGGTGTCCGCCAGGTCGAGGACGTCCTGCGGGCCATGGGCGTCGTCAACATCCTGCGCTTTCAGATCCCCTGGGGACACGCGCACCTCGACGGCCTGATGAACCCCGTGGATAAAAAGAAGCTGCTGATTTTCCCCTGGCAGGTTCCTTACGACGTCGTCGACGCCCTGATTCGAAGGGGATTTCAGATCATCGAGGCCCCCTCGCCGGAGGAGGTCAAGTACGGATCGGCCGTCAACCTCGTGGCGCTCGAACCGGGCAGGGTCGTGGCGGCCGGGGGAAACCCGAAAACAAAGGCAGTCCTCGAACGAAACGGCGTCGAGGTTATCGAGACGGAGGTCGACGAGCTGATGAAGGGCTTCGGCTCCCTTCACTGCATGACGGCCTTCCTCGAAAGAGACCCCGTATAGCCGGATCATGAAACTCGGGTAAAACAAACGGAGGCCCTGGGTCTTCGAAAATCATGGAGGTGCGAGAATGATGTGCAAAGGCAGCAGAAGCGGGATGGGCAGGATTTTTTCGATACTTTTGGCATGTATGCTGGTTGTGGGGTTGTCCCTCACGGCCGAGGCCGCGGACGGAACGCTCGAGAAGATCGTAAAAGCGGGTAAAATCGTTATCGGCTCGGCTCCCGGCTATTATCCTTTCGAAATGATGGATAAGAAGGGCGAATTTATCGGCTATGACATCGACGTGGGCCGGGCCATCGCGGACGCCCTCGGCGTCAGCGCGGAATTTCGTCAGTTCGAGTTCGCCGGCCTGATCCCCGCGCTTCAGGCCGGAGAGATCGACATTCTGCTCTCGGGCATGTCCATCACCGGCAAACGCGCCCTGTCCGTCAGCTTTTCCCTTCCGTACTTCGAGACGGGACAGGTCCTGATGGTTCGCAAAAGCGACGCCGGGACCAAAAGCTGGAAAGACCTCGATAAAAAGGGAAAGAAGATCGCGACCCCCCAGGGACAGACCAGCGCCCTTCTGGCGGAGTCGATCATTAAAGAGGCCGAAATTCTCCACTTCCCGACCTTTCCCGAAACGTCCCTGGCCCTCGTCAACGGGCAGGTCGACGGCGTCATTTACGATCAGCCCGGAATCCTCGTCTACGAGGCCCGCAACCCCGACGACGTGAGGGGAATTCACGACCTCATCAGCCTGGAGAACCTGGGAATCGCCTGCCGCGTCAACGATTACGCGATGGTCAACTGGCTGAATTCCTTCCTGTACCAGTATAAGGGCAGCCCCCGGGAGATCGCCTCCCGCACCAAATGGATGGACAACATTAAGGAGTGGCTGAAAGAAATGCAGTAGGGACAAACGACTTCAGGGGGTCGCGGACCCCCTGAACGCTTAAATTATGGTAAACCTGAGTTTACTGTAAGAGGATAAAAGTTTTTCTCGACAGCGAGCCGTTTTCAACTATTCCAGCTTCAGGCTTTTTACTTAAATTCACTCTATCATCCGACGAGCGGGGGCGGTGAAATCATGAGCGGCATGAACTGGTCTGTCATCTATCGGAATCTGCCCCTTTTCCTTACCGGGGTGCGCACGACTCTCGAAATTTCGTTCTGGGCCCTGCTCGTCAGCATTCCCATTGGAGTGACCGCCGGGCTTTTCAGGGTGTCGCGCCTGCGTCTGCTGCGCGCGATCGCCGCCGCGTACGTGGAATTTTTCCGGGGCGTTCCCCTGCTGGTGTTGCTTATATGGATTTTTTTCGTGCTCGGACGTTATCTCAGGCTGGGACCCTACTGGTCGGGGGTCGCGGGGCTGGGAATTTTTTCTGGCGCGTTCGTGGCCGAAATCGTCCGTTCGGGCATTCAGGCCGTTCCGAGGGGGCAGATGGAAGCGGCGCGCGCGTCCGGAATGACCTACATGCAGTCCATGCGCTACGTGATCCTGCCGCAGGCGGTGCGAAAAGTGCTGCCCCCCATGGCCTCGCAGTTCATCATTCTGGTCAAGGATTCCTCTCTCGTGTCGGTCATCTCCATCGTGGAACTCTCCATGGTCGCTAAAAACCTTGTTGCGACGACGTTTCGATCCGTGGAGATATGGACGTTCGTCGCGGTGCTTTACTTTTGCATTACCTTCGGACTCTCCCGGCTGATCGCCCTCTGCGAGCGCCGGTTCCGGATGGATCACTGAGCGTACAGGAAGGCGGACGATGAGCGAACCCGGCATGATGGTCTCCATCAGAAACGTATCGAAAAAATTCGGCACTCTCGAGGTCCTGAAAAACGTCTCCGTCGACGTTCCGAAGTCGCAGGTATTCGGGTTTATCGGCCCGAGCGGGGCGGGGAAAAGCACCATCGTTCGGACGGTCAACGCGCTGGAAAATATCGACGACGGCGAGATTTGGGTCAATGGAACCTCCGTCCACTCGCCCTCGACCGACCTCAACAGGCTGAGGACGAACATCGGCTTCGTGGCGCAGTCGTTCAACCTCTACCCGCACCTCAAAGTTCTGGAAAACGTCGCCCTGGCACCCGTCAGGGTGAAAAAACAGCCCAGAGCCGAGGCGGAGGAGCGCGCGGCGGCGATTTTAAAGGCTCTGGGGCTCGGGGATAAGGCGGGCGCTTTTCCGGCGCAGCTTTCCGGCGGTCAGCAGCAGCGCGTCGCAATCGCACGCGCGCTGGCGATGGAGCCCCAACTCATGATCTTCGACGAACCGACCTCGGCCCTGGACCCGGAACTCATCAAGGAGGTTCTCGACGCGATA
>JAITPZ010000155.1 GCA_031289165.1 Synergistaceae bacterium | reverse complement strand
CGAGCGTAATCCTCTCTAAAATTAACGTCCAGTATCCAATGCAGGCTGTTCTCGATTCCCCAATGAGATCGTATGGCCTGACCGATCTGCTCCATATGCAATGCTGACTTGCTTATCGCCCCGTGACGAGAAAAGCATTGTGAGTGAAATTCAGGATACCCGCCACGACCTTTACCGCACGCAGGCGCACAGGCTAAAACTGAACGACCGCCGGTTGACGTGGCGGTCGTTCAGGAAGGAAACAGGAAAATCATGAATCTCAACTGACCCGACTGAAAAAAGCCTTACCCGAAGTCCTGTCTTTGCGCAGTTTTCTAAATCAACTTACTAAGCAACCCACGCGACCGGAAACGCCACGCGTCACCGCCCCAGCGCGCTGCAGTATTCCCAGATCACCCTGAGGTCGGTCAGCCTGATGCGTCCGGTGACCGTGTAGGACTCCCCGTCCCAGGCGCCATCCAGGAGTTCAACGCGCTGGATGAGGCCGTGGACCTCCGACCGCACCCGATCCTCCGCCATGAAATCGTTCATCGTGGTGCGAGAATCGATCTGAACCCCGCCGATGGACTCCAACAGGTTGCGCTGCAGGTCGACGATGGCCCCGCGACGGGCCAGCGCCTTGCCCTGAGGGCCTTCCTTCCCCGTGGGGGCGACGGCCATCCCCGTGGCCTCCAGGTAGTTCTGGCCCCAGTCCACGAGGCCGTATTCCTTCGTCGTTTCCGCCGCCTCGCCGGGAACGACCGTTCCCTCGCAAAATCCGCTCAACGCCATTACCAAAGCCAAAAACAGCATCCACATACGCTTCATCTCTATACCTCCCTGTTTTTCACGTCAATGCTGCCGGTCGCTATTTGATCTTCGCTCTCTCCGCCAGCGCCGGCTGATAGTTGGGGTTGATCGCTATCGCCCGGTCGAACCAGGTCGCGGCGTCGTCCCTTTGCTTCAGGACCTGCGCTGCCCTTCCCGCCCAGTATGCCGCAAGGTAGTTGCCGTCATACGCCTCCGCCAGCTCGCTGAACTCCGCGTAGGCGTCCCTGTATTTGCGGCTGTTGTATTTGTTGTACGCGTTGCGGTGCCGGATCCCCAGCATGTTCGCCTCGCCGGAGGGGATGGGGTAGGTCTGAATCACCTTCGCGTCGGTGGACTGATTGGGGTCGAAGTCCGTTCGCGCCTGCTGCGGCGGGGTGGCGGGCCGGGCCGGTTTCGAGGCCTGTCGCGTCGAAGGTTCGGGAGCTTCCGGTTTTTCAATTGTCGTTCCCTGATCTTCCGGCTCCGGAGCAGGGCTGTTGGCGGCGGGCTCGGCGCCCTCGCCCCTGTCCCCGAAAATCTGATCGAAGGTTCCGCTGGACGCGGCGGGGCGACTCGTCACGATCTTCAGCTTTTTGGCGTCGCCGGGGGAAATGGGTTCGATCTTATCGCCGCGTCGAACCAGGTCGCCCCTGCCGGGAGGCGCCACGGAGCAAACGCTGTGCCCGCCTTCCGCCTGGGTCACCTTCAGAACCGCCAGGGGAAGTTTTTCCACTCCGAGCGATTCGCCGTTCATGCCCCGTACAGTCCTGCCCTCGGCGTAAACCAGGTACAGCGCGCCTTCTTTGGCCCCCGTCATGGCGCCCACATCAATGGTGTAGCTTTTGCCGCTGATCGCCACAACGTAGGAACTCTCTCCCGCGAGGGTGCTGCGTATCTCGTAGGAGAGGCGGTTCACCGCGTCGGATATGGCGCGCGCCTGAATTCCGTCGAACTCCGTCTCCGCAAAGCCGATTCCCTGAAACGCGATTGCTGTGGTGGAGTTTGTCGACGTTCCCGTTTCGGAAAGGGCCAGTTTGATCTCGCCGGTGGTTGTGTCGATGATGCGAATGTCGATGACCGCTTTGGCCTGATGGCTGCCTCCTCCGATCCCCACCCCGAAGAGCGGGATCGTCGCTCCCGAGACCTTCTGACTGAGTTCCGTGACCGCGCCCGTCAGGATATACTGAATGCCTCCCAGCCTGCCCACCTCGACGGCGGTGGCCGGATCGATCAGGCCCGACATGCCCAGCCTGATCTCTCTGCCCACCATGCTCTCGAGCTGCTCGCGCTCATAGATCGTTATGCTTTTGGAGTTGCTGAGGCCGCGTATGAAAACGTCCGTGATGATCTCGGCCTGTTTGTCCGAAACGCTCTCCACCTTGCTCTGAAATCCCATCACCCCGATGCGCATTTTATCCGCCGCCTCGGCGCGACCCAACAGAACACACAGCAACAATGCCCCCAAAATCGCCTTCCACAGTCTCATCGGATGAACCTCCAGTATTTGTAAAATATTCTCAGGTCTGAAATACTCTCAATCGCGTCCTTCGCTTCCGGCTACCGGGACAGGAAAAAATTTGAAAAATTTTCGTCGAAGTCCGTTCTCAGAAGTTCGTCGAGCCGCACATCGATCTCCAGAAGATAAAAATCCCCCGCGACGCGTTCTTCCCGGATTTTCTGCGAGGGCGCGGCCAGGCGTCCGGAAACGCTCCTGACGCCGCGGGACTTCGGGTCGTTCAGATAGTTCTGACGCATCAGCAGAAGGTTACGCCGGGCGTCCGTCAGGGCCGCGCGCCGGGCCAGCAACCTGCCCTGCGGAGTATTTTCCGCGATGCGACCGCGACCGGAGGCGCTGACCCGGTTTCCGTCGGCCCCGGCAGAATCCTCCAGGTCTCTCGCCCATGCCTCGAGCGTATCGCGAAGCGGGGCCTCGTGACCTCCCGCCCCCTCCGCCGATCGCGCCTCGGACTCCGACACGCGCGGCATCGCGAAGGCGTAGAGCAATGTGCAGGTCGCCGTCAAGGCCAGGGCAAAAAGAACGATCGACAAAACCCGACGCCTTTTTGCGCCTCTCGATTTTCGTCCGGAAGAAGACGGCCGAAACGAGGACGCCCGGGCCGGTTGGATCCGGTCGGGCGGTCGGCCGGAAAAATTTTCTTTCGTTCTCCTCGGCGGCTTTTCCATAATCGTCCTCCAATTCGGTATATTTTATTCCCAGTCTACCCGCTTCATGCTCTCCACGTGTTTCATGACCGACTTTCTGGTGGCGGCCGCCAGAAGGCCTCCGAACTTTCCGGAGGCGAACCCGCCATATTTGGTCACAAGCCCGCCCATGGTCTGGTTGGACGCGCCCTGTTCCGCCGCGGCGTAGACGATCTCGCCGGTGGAGTTGTCGATCACTCGAATGTCCAGCGTCACATAGGCCGTGTTGGAGGCCGCCCCCACTCCGCCCAGGCCGGGGATGGGGACAACTCCGGCGGAGGCGTTGTAGAAATACAGCGTTATCGCGCCCGTCATGCTGTACTGCGCGCCCTTCACCTTCCCCACCTCCGGCGCGGTGTCGGGGTCCATGAGCCCCGACTGTCCGAGGCGAATCTCGTCGGCCACGTAGTCGAGTTTTTCCCGCTCCATCAGGCTGAAAAGACCGGAGTTGAAGAGCTCCGTCGTCATCATCTCCGTGATGGCCGAGGCCGGCGCGTCCGCTCCCCTCTGGGCCTTGTTGTCGAAGGTGCGAACGGCAAGGCGGGGTTTTGCCTCCGCCGCTGCCGCGCACAGCAGGAAAATCATCAGACAGAGCGCAAATTTTCTGTTTATCGTTTTCATTTTTTTCTCCATTCGCGTTCAGTTCATTTTTAAGTCGACACCGCTTTTGGACGACGTTCGGGTTATTGAAGCAACGCCTCCGCCACTTTAATGGAAACGTAGTCTATCGCTTTGGTCCTGGCCTCGTCTTCCGAGTATCCCACCTGTTTGCCCATGATCGTGCTTTTGGAGCTCTGCGTGTAATTGCCTCCGGAATTTTTCGCGTTGAAGGTGGCGGAGGCCGTCCCCGTCATCAGCCGGAACTCGTTTTCCCTGGGGTTGTCCACCCTGAATTTAACGGTGACGACCATGGCGGCGCCATAGGAGAAGCTGATCTTCATCAGGGCGTCCACATCGCCGTTCAGGTAGGCCGCGTCGGCCTTACGCTGGGCGGCGGCCTTGTGAATCTGCCGCTTCTTCGCCTCGTCGACGGCCCGGTATCCCGAGGATATCAGCTTATCCAGAACGGCGTTTTCCACTATATCGACGTACTCCCGCGACGCGGCGTTCATGGGCACGGCGATCACGGCAATGTCCCCTTTTTTGGGCATGGCGGCCTCCGCCCCGGACGGCATGAGGGCCGCGCCCGAGCACAATGCCAGCATCAGGACCGCAACCGGAATCAAACGCTTTTTCAAAACAAGCTCCTCCTTCCAAATTTCCTGCCGAATTTTATTTACGGATCCTCAATTTTTCTGAAATCAGCGACGCTCCCGGTTCGGGCAGGGTTTCTTTATTGGCTGTTTCTCCATTTACCCTCCACGGCCTGCGTCGAAACGCGGCTTATAGCCACGCCATTCTTTGAAAACCAGCGACCCAGCGCGTTCGCGTCCATTTCGGAGATCACGTCGAGTTCCAGCACCTCGTTGTCGTAGGAGCGCTGGTAAACGCTTTTGACCTCGTCCAGTTCCTCGAGGGCTTCCTGCAGCGTCCAGACGTCGTCGAAGGGGATTCCGGCTATTTTTACGCTGTACGTCGGCGCGCCCAGGGAGCCAAACAGCATGTAGGCGATGGCGTTGACCATGCTCTTCGCCGCCGGAGGAGCGCAATGTTTGAACCCGATGATCGCCGCGTCCTCCACCGTGGTCCCTCTCGTGACTTTCTGGTCCGCGTCCACGGGGTCGAAGCCGATCTGCTGCGCGGTGTTCGTCAGAACCGCCCTCAGCTGAATGGAGGCCCTTCCACTGTAAACCGGACGTCCGGCGATTTTGACGCTGACGAAGGAACCCGCGTAGGCCCTGCCGGACACCAGAATGTCCGCCTTGAAATTGCGGGCGACCCTCAGCATCTCCTCCTCGTTCTGCTTCTGCCGGGCCTCGTTCAGGTTGATGTCTGCCAAAAGATCCGCCTGATCCTTGTTGACGATGTGGAGCCCGGAGCTTTGAAAGACCTTCTCCACCTCGCCCTCCGACGTGAAGAGAAACGGCTGTTTTTCCTCGATGCGCTCGTCCAGAACGACCATAACCCTTTTGTTCCCCAGCATGTCGAGGACCACGGGACCCAGCGCCCCGTCCAGGGCCGCGGCCGTCACCACGGCCCGGGCCTCGACGATGAACATTCCGTCCTTATCCTTTCTCTCGTCCAGGATGTCGAATTTTTTTATGATGCCCTGAGTCGTGGAGAAAACCTTGTCTGTCACCACCTGGTAGTCTTTGACGCTGGTGTAACCGTCGATGAAAACGCCGATACCCTGCTCGATCGCGTCGCGCCGCGCCCTTTCCACGGCCGACTCGCGGGTCGCGCCCGTCCCCACGGCGTTGTTGACCGTGATGTCCTCGCCCGCGGGCCGCGCCGCCTCCGAACGGCCGCAAAACATCAGCGCGACGCAGAGGATCGCCGTCAAAAAAATTGCCGGGATTTTATTCCTCATCTGCCGTGCCTCTTCATTTGCAAACGACGATGACTTTGCATTCTTTTCGAAAATCGTAGGAGCTGCCGCGTACCTTCGCCGCGTCCGAGTTGCGGATAACGATGTCCACGTTGCCGGAGGAAAGTTTCAGAGCCGTGGTCACGATGGGGTTGGTGGCCACGTGAACTTCGCCCCTGGCGTAACTGATGTTGTTATAATAGGCGCAGAGTCCCGACTGGAGGTAGTGCTCCTGTTCCGTGAACTCGATGCCGTAAACCGCCCTGCCGTTC
>JAITPZ010000125.1 GCA_031289165.1 Synergistaceae bacterium | reverse complement strand
TTTCAGGGCGTAGTCCGAATGCGTGATCTCCTTTCCCTGCGGGACGTAGGTGTTGAGCACTCCGACCCCGAAGACCCTCACGAAGGCGACGCGCGTCGGAAAATCCGGCGTCTCCCCGTCCCCGAAGCCGAACCGAACGTCCTCCAGGGGAAGCCGGCTGACGACGGCGACGCCGTTGTAGGATTTTTCGCCGCAAAATTTTGGGCTGTAGCCCATCGCCTCGAACGCGGCGGCCGGGAAATCAGCGTCGACGGCCTTCGTCTCCTGCAGGCAGAGCAGATCGACGCCCGACGCCGGCAGCCAGCGCTCCAGAATGGGCAGCCGGCTGCGCACCGAATTGACGTTGAAGGTGGCGATTCGCAGTTTCGCCATCGCCCGGTTATCCGCGTTCCCGCTCGCGCAGAACGCGGCGAAGGATCTTGCCCGTTCCCGAAAGCGGAAAGTCGTTGACAAACTCGACCTTGCGCGGCACCTTGAAGTGCGCCAGCTGTTCCTTACAGTACTTCACGATCTCCAGCTCCGTGACCTGCACGCCCTCCTTCTTCTGAATGAAGGCTTTCGGCACCTCCCCGTTGACCGGGTGCGGCATACCGACGACGATGGCCGTCTGAACCGCGGGATGATCGTGCAGGACCAGCTCGACCTCCTGCGGGTAGACGTTGAAGCCGCCGACGATGATGATGTCCGTGACGCGGTCCAGAATTTTGATGCAGCCGTCCTCGATGCGCACGTAGTCGCCGGTGTTGAACCAGCCGTCGTCGAATCGCTCGGCCGTCATCTCGGGCGCGCGGAAATATCCGTCCGTCACCGAGGGGCCCCGAACCCACAAAACACCCTCGTCCTTATCCGTTCTCTCGCCTTTCTCCGTGCGCAGACGCCATTCGTATCCCTCGATGAACGGCCCGACCGTTCCCGTGTGATGCTCCTCGTAGCTGCGGTTCACCGCCACGACCGGCGACGTCTCCGTAAGGCCGTAGCCCTCCATGATGTCCTTCCCGACAAGGCGCATCGCCAGGTCGTGCATGTTCGCTCCCAGACGGTCGCCGCCGGTGATCATCAGTTTCGCGCGGGCGAAGATGTCTTTGGGGACAGCTCCGCGGTCGATGCCCGCCAGCAGGTAGGCGAAGATGGTGGGCACGGCGAACAGAATGTTGGCTCCGCTCTCGACGATGGCCCTGACCGTCTGATTGGGTGGAAGGAACCCCGGCACAATGGCCTGCCAGGCGTCCATCGTCAGCGGCATCAGCGTGGAAACGGTGTAGCCGAAGGAGTGAAAATTGGGCAGGACGTTCAGGAAGCCGTCGCCCTCCTCGAGGGCCCTCACCGCTTTGCGGGTGCTGAGGCAGTTATCGTAAAGGTTGTCGTGGCTCAGGGGCACAGCCTTGGGAAGTCCCGTCGTTCCGGAGGTCGCGAAGATCACCGCCGTATCGGGAGTTTTGAGGGGAGAAATTTTACCCTTCATTTCGGGCAGAGGCCCCAGCGGGCCGCAGGTGACGCAGTGAAAACCCTTTTCCTCCAGGGTAGCCCCCGTCTCCTCCCGTATCGCGTCGGAGGTGATGACGGAGAAGGGCTCGATCAGCTCGAGCGTGCCGATCAGAGAGGGCATCCCCGACTTGACGTTCAGGAGAGATATCGTCCCCCCCAGCCTCCAGACCGCCAGCGACAGCGCCGGAATCATGGGGCAGTTCGACATCAGCACGGAGAGTCGCTGCCCCTCTTCGAACCCGGAGGCGCGAAGCGACGTTGCGCAGGAGTCCGTCAGTTTCGAGAGGTCCGCTTTCGAATACCACCTGCCATCCCACCAGAAACAGTGGGCATCCACATTTTTCGCCAGTTTTGCGTCGATAATCCTTTCCAGCCTCGCAGACATTGCAACAGACTCCTCTTCTCTGATTTGAAGCTCAGGGGGGCAGGGCTCATTCGGCCCTTCGGGTCCTTACCGGCTCCCCGAGACCCCTGCGATTTCATGTGGCCCGGTCACGCCTTACTGCTGTCCCGATCACGCAGAACGCGGCGAAGCACCTTTCCCGTCCCCGACAACGGCATACTGTCCACGAACTCCACCACGCGGGGAACCTTGTAGTGCGCCAGTCGATCCTTGCAAAAATGAACGACGTCGGATTCCGTAAGCTCCGTTTCCGGCTTCTTCTGTATCCAGGCCTTGGGAATTTCCCCGCTGGTCGCGTTGGGCAGCCCCACCACCACCGCGGTCTGCACCGCCGGGTGCGTCTGCAGGACAGCTTCGACCTCCTGCGGGTAGACGTTGAACCCGCCGACGATGATAATGTCCGTCACCCGATCCAGAATCCGGATATAGCCGTCCTCGATGCGCACGTAGTCTCCCGTGTTGAACCATCCGTCGTCGAAACGCGTGTTGTCGAGTTCCGCGACACGGAAATAGCCGCTCGTGACGGACGGACCGCGCACCCACAAAACGCCCTCGTCACCCTCCACGGAGGTTCCATTTTCGTCCCGAAGCCGCCATTCGCAGCCCTCGAGGAACTCGCCCACGGTCCCCAGCCTGCGGCGCGCGGCGCTGCGGTTGAACGCGACGACGGGGGCGCACTCCGTAAGCCCGTAGCCCTCCTGAACGCCGACTCTCAGATATTTTTGCACTTTGGGGTCCATTTGGATGTTGTAACGATCGCCGCCGACGATAACCAGTTTGATTCCGGCCGGGGCCGAAGCGCCCTTTTCGATAAGCGCCAGCAGGAAGGACAGCATGGTGGGGACGAGAATCACGATGTTGACGGGAGCGGCAGCGATGGCCGCGAGCGTGTGGCTCGGCGGCATGAAGTTCGGAACGATCGTCGAGGCGCCCTTCAGAATCAGGGGCAGAAGGATGCCGCTCATGTACCCGAAAGCGTGGAAGTTCGGCAGGGCGTTCAGCAGGACGTCCCCCTCCTTCAGGTCCTCCAGCGCTTTAATGGTGCTTCGGCAGTTGTCGAGAAAAGCGGAGTGCGTGACCGGCACGGCCTTGGGCGCGCCCGTGGTCCCCGACGTGGAAAAAATCACCGCGATGTCGCGGCTTTCCGCGCCGGTCGGCCGGCCTCGAAACTCCGGCAACGGCCCCGCAGGGGGGCAGACAACGTGAACCCAGCCCCGCTCGTCCAGCGCCGCGCCGATTTCCCCGCGAATTTCCTCCGACAGGACGACCGCGAAGGGCTCCAACAGCTCAAGGGTCGCCGTCAGCGAGGGAACGCCGGATTTGACGTTGAGCGGACAAAACGACCCCCCGATGCGCCACACGGCAAGCGAGAGCGCGGTAACCAGGGGACAGTTCGGCATCAGGGCGGCCAGGCGCTGTCCCCCGGAAAAGCCCGAAGCGCGCAACACCGCCTCGCAGGCGTCGGTCATGCCCTTCAAAAAAGCCTGATCGTACCATGAGCCTCCCCACCAGAAACACCTGTTTCCGGGGGACGCCTCCAGCTCCTTTCCGATAACGACCTCCAGTCTCTCAGACAAGACCGTCACTCCCTTCGGATGCGAATTTACGATATAAAAGCGTGAGAAAGCGCTTCCCGTTCGATGCACAGCTCAATGATACAGTACCATGCAATACGAGTAAATGAGAGGAGCGCGCGGACGCGCACAAAAAATGCCCCCCGCCGCGGGAACCCAGCGA
>JAITPZ010000116.1 GCA_031289165.1 Synergistaceae bacterium | reverse complement strand
CCAGAATGCGGTCGGCCAGAACGCGAACCCTTTCCTCGACGCTCCTGGCGTCCCTGCCCGCGCAGGTAAGCTCTATGACTTTACCCACCCGAACGGAAGAGACGTCGGAGAAAGAGAGGGCGTCATCCCCCTGCGCGTTCAACGCCCGTTCCAGGGCCGCGCCCTGCGGATCGAGAACGCTTTTTTTGAGCATGACCGTGACCTTTACCCTGAACGCCATCTAATTACCTCCTCCAAGGCGCCGCCAGATTTCCTGATAGGCGCCTTCGACGTTGCCCAAGTTGCGGCGGAATCGGTCCTTGTCCAATTTTTCATTTGTAGCGCTATCCCAGAACCGGCAGGTATCCGGTGAAATTTCGTCACCCAACAGGATCTGCCCGTCGTAAAGCCCGAACTCCAACTTGAAGTCGACCAGAAGAAGTTTTTTGTCCGCGAGAAATTTCGTCAGAACGTCGCTGACCCGGGTCCCCAACTCCTCCAACGTATCGAGCTGCGAGGACGTGGCGATGCCGAGGGCCGCGGCGTGCGACCGGTTGATCAGGGGATCGCCGAGCGCGTCGTTCTTGTAGTAAAGCTCGACGACGCTCTGAGACAGTTTGCGCCCTTCCTCCCATCCCAGGCGCTTCGAAAGGCTGCCGGCGACGATATTGCGAACGACGACCTCTATTGGAACGATGCTCAGCTTTTTGACCAGCATGTTTCGGTCGTCGATTTTTTTGATGAAGTGGGAGGGGATCCCGTGGGTTTTGAGCAGTTCGAAGAAGAATGTGGAGATCGAGTTGTTCAGGACTCCCTTGGACTGAATGGTCCCCTTTTTCTCCCCGTTGAACGCCGTCGCGTCATCCTTGAAGTACACCCGAACCTCGTCGGGCCTGTCCGTCGAGAAAAGCTGTTTGGCTTTTCCCTCGTAAAGCATCGTTTCCGTTCCCATCCCTTACCGCAACCTTTCCTTTATAAATTTTAAGCGATGATTTCGCAGTCCACTTTGGGGGCGTGAATCATCGCTCGGTTTTTGCGTTTTTTTCTTCCTTTTCTTCGCTTTCGGTTTTTATCCGCAGAACCTCGTTTTTCCGGCACACCGCCTCCGCCTGAGACTCCCGAAAGTCCGTCAGGCATCGGGCCACTCCCTCATCCCGCAAGGCCAGAATCGAGGCCGCGTAAAGGCCGGCGTTTTTGCCCCCGTCGATCGCCATCGTTCCGACCGGAACTCCCGCGGGCATCTGCACGATGCTCAAAAGCGCGTCCATTCCGGAGAGCGCCTTCCCCGCAACCGGCACCCCGATGACGGGCAGAGTCGTATGAGCCGCGACCGTGCCGGGCAGGTGCGCCGCGGCACCCGCGACCGCGATGATGACCTCGATTCCCCGCTCTTTTGCCGAGACGACAAAATCCTGCACCGCCCGGGGCGTCCTGTGTGCTGAGGCAACCAGAACATCAACGGAAATTCCAAAATCCCTCAGAATCCGATAACCCGGCTCCATAACCGCCCAGTCCGAATCGCTGCCCAAAACAATACCCACCTTCGCCATGCGCGTTTTTATCTCCTCTCCCGAAGAGTAGAATTACAGCGTAAGATTATAGAGTAAGACGTTAGCAAAAGAGAGCCGCACAGAAAAGAAAAACTTTTCTCAATATTCCCATCTAATCGAAGCTCAGGAGAGCGGAGCTCACCCGACCGCTACGCGGCCCTGATGGCGAAACCAGACGAATCGCACAGCTCGTTCTTCGCAGACTCTCTGCTTATCGCTGGCCCCCCGGGACCTCCCCTGATTATTCCTTCCTTTATTCTACAATTTCGGATCGACTCATTTCATGCACGAACGGACAAATTCCTCGAAGAGGGCGAAGTGAGGCGGCATGCCAAGGCGTTCCGGGTGCCACTGGACGCCGATCATGAAGGGGTAATCCGAAAGCTCGACGGCCTCGGTCAGCCCATCCTCGGACCTGGCGGAGACGACAAGTCCCTCTCCGATCCTCCGCGCCGCCTGGTGATGGAGGCTGTTTGCCTCCGTCGTGTCCTCTCCGAGAATGGCGCGCACGCGCGTTTTCGCGACGATTTCGACTTTGTGCACCAGCCCGCAGGAGTCATCGGATCGTGAATGTTCGATATAACCGCCTTTTTCGGAAGCGATGTCCTGAATCAGGGAGCCTTTAAAGAACACGTTCATCAGCTGCATGCCGCGGCAAATTCCGAAAATCGGCTTTCGCGCGCTGAAAAAAGCATCGAACAGACTGAATTCCAGAGCGTCGCGCTCGGGGACGGCCGCCTGCGCGCCATCAATGGATTCTCCATAATATTTCGGATCGATGTCCTCGCCCCCGCAAAACAGAATCCCGTCAAGCCTCCCGGCCAGCGCGAGTATGGAGGCATCATCGAGGTAGTAAGGAATATCCAGGGGAATGCCTCCCGCACGCTCCACCTTGTGGACGTAAAAAGGATAGGATACGTAGACGCTTGAGGAAAGATAGCGATCGAGGGGCCTGTTGCTGCTGTCTTTCGTGTTCAGGAAATACGACGTGATACCGATAAGCGGCCGCATGATTCAACCTTCCTTCATGATTTTACCCGGCTCGATTATAACTCGAAAAGGAGATATTAAAGAGAGGTT
>JAITPZ010000076.1 GCA_031289165.1 Synergistaceae bacterium | reverse complement strand
AAACCCGCCGGAAGAACGCTTTTCGGCGGGATACTTCGGTTTTCAGGGGTTTTACGGGAACGCGGTATGCTTATATATCCGTCTCTGCCTGATCCGATCCCGCCATGACCGCGACGCTCGGATCCGGCAGAGACGAAATTGCCTGATCCATGACGGTCGCCCGGGCGGAGTCGTTCTCCTGGTCCTCGAATACCACCTCGGCCTCCATTCCCAGCGACGCCGCGAGAGACGTCAGCACCGTGCGCGTGTTTTCGTCCGCGCGATGCAGGATTTCACCCTGCAGGACCTCGCGGCGCACTTCCTCAAGGTTGACGGCGATCTCCCGATTCTGATCCTCGAGCTGAACGGACGTGAAAAGTCCCGCCTTCTGATCGTAGACCTGGATGCTCTTCATGTCCGCGTAGAGGTCGATCAGTCTGCTCCTGGGGATCTCCATGCGAACGCGGTTGACGGCGAAACGCTCGGAAATTCGAATTTTGGACAGGTCGTTTCCGCAGGTGGCAACGCCCGAGTACTTTAAAATGAATTTGCGCCCCGTACCGGGAAGCGCGAAACCCATCAACGACCTTGCGTCCCTGAACATGACCACCGATTCGAAGTGCTGACGTATCGTCGCCAGTTCCTTTACGTTCCTGATGCCCTGAAGCAGAACCGAACGCACGGACTGACTCTTCCGACGCCCTCCGCGCTTCAGAAGCCACACATTGACGCCCACCGACGCAACAAGCAAAAGAGTCACGATAACGCCCACAGGGAGACCTCCGATCAAAAAATTATGTGAAAACGTTTTACTGTAATGTCAGCTCTCCCGCTATCCGGCTTCGAACCTCCGGCAGGGAAAGTTCCCGCTCCACGGCCAAGCGTTTCAGGTCGTCGTATTCGGGCGCGCGGCGCAACGGATTTTCGCCCAAAAAGGCGGTCTTGACTCTTACCGTTCCCAGAGAGGTAACCATCTCTTCTATCTTATAGCATAATTTCGTGCGGTCAACCATTGTCCTTCGGACCCCCTGGGTTGTTGTCCCGCGCAGAATCGTCATGGAGAACTCGTTGACCTTTTCGGAAACGCAGAGGCAGCAGAGCTTCGTTCCGGGACGTCCTTTTTTCATGGCGATGGGCTCCAGCCACACGTCGAGAGCGCCATTTCCGAAGAGGCGCTCCGTCACGAGCTCGTAATCCTGGGGGTTCATGTCGTCGATGTTGCTCTCGAGAAGCGCCACCCGGTCGCGCTCCACGCCGGCAGCCTCCCCGTCCTGTCCGGGCGGGCGGGAATCCATAAGCAGTACGCGCAGGACGTTCGGCAGGTCCGAGTCGCGGGTTCCGGCCCCATATCCGGACGCGAGTATCGTTCCGTCGGGAAGGTCGCCGAACGCAGAGGCCAGACAGCGAACCAGAAGCGCGCCCGTGGGGGTTGTACGCTCCATCGGTTCCCCGCGGGAACAGATGGGCAGGCCGTGCAGCAACCGTTCGGTGGCCGGAGCGGGAACAGGCAGGATGCCATGCGCGCATTTGACGGTCCCCGAGCCCACGTTGACGGGAGAACAGAGAACTCTGGGCCAGTCCAGCATGTCGATGAGGATAAAGGCTCCCACGATGTCGAGGATGGAGTCGATGGCGCCGACCTCGTGAAAGTGGATTTTATCCGGGGTGGTTCCATGTACGGCGGCCTCCGTCTCCGCGAGGAGCGCGAAGGCGTGCATGGCCTCGCGCCGGATGCGCGGAGAAAGAGAGCTGGACATGATGATGTCCTCTATTTCCTTCAGGCCCCTGTGAGGGTGATGCTCGTGGGTGTCGACGTAAAAATGGGTTCCCCTGATGCCGCTTTTGTCGACTTTTTCGAGGCGAACGCGGTAATCCTCCGACGTGAGCTTCGACATTTTGGCCAACTCGGCCGTGAAGCGGTCCGGATACGGAACCAACTCAAAAAGAGCTCCCGTCAGCATGTCGCCGGCGATTCCCGCAAAACAGTCCAGATAGAGTGTCTTCATTCCATAACCTTCTTCGCGTTGTATACGTTACTGGTGCTTTTTCAACCTGCTTTTACGCTGTTTTTTAAAGTTCTCTCCCCCGAGAAAAACGTGGCCGAGGCCGATCTCCGCCTCTCCTGAGAAGGACAGGGGCTCCTCTCGTCCTCCAGGCGTCTCCGCGGGGCTCGCAGGTTCCGGCAGAGCGAGCGTTTCGGGCAGAGCCTTTCGCAGAGGGCTGCGTGCGGGGGCGTTGCTCAGTCCCTCGCGCAGGCAGGCGATCATTCCGCTCCCCTCCGGGAGTTCGTGCAGTTCGGGGACCGTGCGGGCGACGTCCACCTCGGCAGCGTACGCGATGTCGTCTCCGAAGCCGATTTTCTCCAGAAAGACGGCGTGATCCGCCGTTTTCAGGGACGCGCCAAAATCCCTCGTCCTCTGCCATGCCAGAAGAGACAGGCGCGCGCTGTCCGCCAGGTGGATATTCGGAAAATGCTCCGTCAAACAGGCGACGAGAAGCCCCGCGCACAGGGTATCGTCCCACGCGGGACGCCCCTTTCGCCCCGAGCAGAAAATCCCGATGCGTCGCCCCTTCGAGAGCGCCAGTTCAAGGGCGGAAACCGCGTTGCGCGCACAGGCAATCAGGACCGGCGTCCCCGTGACCGAGGCCTTCAGCAGCGCCTTTGTCCCATTGGTCGTGGCCATAACGGCGCAGGAATATTTTTTGCAGAGCTCCTGCGTGATGTCGAGCGGAGAGTTCCCGAGGTCGAACCCCTGAGGCGCGATCGCGTTCCGTTCTCCCATAAGAAGGGGCGTTTCCCCCCTCTCTCTGAGCTTCTGCGCCAGACGTACGGCGCCTTCGACGGATTCCGCCGGATAGAGGACGGCTCCGCCCATCTCGAACCAGCGGACCATAACGGTGGTCGCCCGCAAAATGTCGACGACCAGCCACACGTCCACCGCCGGCAGATGCTCGCTCTCCGAAAGAACCACCTCTGCCTGTACGGAATTTACCATGAAACGTCCTCCTCGCTCCGCCCAGGGAGGCGTAAAAAACCTTCTTCCGGGGCGATCCCGCCTGTTGGGGCTCCGTAGAACGCGATTCTGCGCCCTGTATTTCCATGAGAACCCGATTCCAAATTATATCCTGGAGCGGGCGGATATGCGACGGGTATGTAATAATACTTAAGATCTTTTTCAGACTTGCGATGCTCCACTTCGACGATAATTGAGTAGAATGACTCTTAAATTGCAGGATAACTTCAAATATATAAATGAGGGATTCCAGTGTCAGGTCATATGATCGCACTTTCAGAGGCCGCCTCGCTCGGTCTCCACGGAATGGGGCTTCTGGCGGCCTCGAAAAAACGCCTCAGCGCACACGAGATGGCGGGGATTCTCGGTGTATCGGAGGCCCATCTGACGAAAATTTTTCAGCGCCTGGTTCACGAGGGACTGGTCGATTCCGTCCGGGGACCGGGCGGGGGCTTCGAGCTGGGACGGCCCCCGGAAAAAATCACCCTCATGTCCATCTATCGCGCCATCGAAGGCGCCCCGAGAGAAAAAGGAGAGCTTTGTTCCTGCTGTGAGCGATGCCCCTTTACCCACTGCCTTTTCGGAACCATCCTCGAGGACTCCGCCCGGAGCTTTCTGAACTGCCTCGCCGGTGTGACGCTCAACACCATCGCGCTGAGAGCCCCCGAAGATGAGTCTCAAAAGGAACCCCAAAAAGAGCATGGGATTCCCATCATCTCAAATATTCCCATGCACGCCTGACCCAAACCCGGGGGGCAGAGTTTAAACCTGCCCCCCGGCTCTTTGGTTTCTCACTGGGCCCTTTTCTGTTTGCACAGGAGGGTAGTCGGTGCTTCTCCAGCTTTATCGCTAAGGCTTTATCGTATAAATATAGCTCTTCTTCCCGCCGCTGATCTCGACGATACCGAGGTCCTTGGTGGGGTCGTGGCTTTCGGCGCTGAAGGAGGTCAGCCCCGTTACGGTCGGCACGTCCCTTGTCGCCTCCAGCGCGTCGCGAATGGCCTGCGGGTCGTCCTTCCCCGCGCGCTCTATGGCCTGCCAGAGCAGAACGTAGGCGTCATATCCCATGGCCGCGTTGGCGTTGGGGGCCTTCTCGGGGTACGTCTTCTCCCATGCCTCCGTAAAGGCTTTGGCCTCGTCGTTCATCTCGGGCATGGAAGGGTCGTAGGCGAAGGTGGTGTGCAGGAAGCCCTCCACGGACGCGCCGCCCAGCGTCACGATTTCCGGATTGTCCATGGCGTCGCCGCCCATGAAGCGAAATTTGGCCCCCAGCTCATGTCCCTGCTTCATGATGATCGCTCCCTCCGCGAAGTAGGCGGGGATGAAGAGCACGTTCGGCTCCTGGGCGATGATTTCGGTGAGCTGAGACGTGAAGTCCGTGTCGCCGGACTGATATTTCAGGTCGGAGACGATCGTGCCGCCCATTTTTGTGAAGTTTGACTTGAAAAAGTTGGCCAGTCCCACGGCGTAGTCGCTGGCGACGTCGGTTAGGACCGCTGCCTTTTTGTATCCCAGGTTGTTGTAGACGTAGTTCGCGGCGGCCTCTCCCTGGAAGGGGTCAATGAAGCAGGCCCTGAATACGAACTTCTTGCCTTCCGTCACGAGCGGGTTGGTGGCTGCCGTGGCCATCAGGGGGATACCGGCATTTTCGGCCACCTCGCCGGCCGCCATGGTTACGGATGAGCCGTAAGGTCCGATGATGGCGCTGACCTTGTTGCTCTCGATCAGGCGGCTGGCCGCGTTGGCCGACTCCACCTTGTCGCTTTTCATGTCCATGATGACGAGTTCGATCTTCTTTCCCAGCGCCTCGGGGTGGAGCTTATTCGCGAGCTGCATTCCCTCGAGCTCCAATTGCCCGCCGAAGGCGTTCTGCCCCGTCATGGTGGCGACGACGCCAATTTTGATCGTCTCCACTCCGAAACTCATTCCCGCTGCCAGCAGCACCACGCATAACGCCAAAAGACACTTTTTCACTTCATCGTACCCCCTTAAATTTCGCTGTCACCGTTAAGCCTTTTTTCTCCCGACTGATCACGCCTTCGTACATCCGCTCTCAATTTACCATCCTACCCGAGGTTGCTTTCTCCCCGGGTACGGCTCTTTATCTCCTCCTCTTTCGGAAATTGTCATTGTCCGCAGAGTCAAAATTTTATTTATAAATGTAATGATTTTTAAATTATAAGCAAGTATGAAATATATTTCAAGTGCTTAATTTCTTTATGAAATGACAAATGTCACAAGAACCGAAGGGGGCCAATGGAATTGATGTGGCCTCAATTCATTCGGTTTGTTATATGTTATATTGAGCTTTTATGCGGTTAATATGGAGAGGAAAGGGGCCATACGCGGTACGCGGTTATTTTACGGGAGGCGGGAATATGTTCCTTGAGGGGCTGCGGTTCGGCCTTCTGCTCCAGTTTGCGGTCGGCCCCGTATGTTTGATGGTTTTCATCACGGCGGGCAGCCTCGGTTTCCCGATGGGGGCGCTGGCGGCTCTGGCCGTGACGCTGGTGGACGGTTTTTATATCTTTCTGGCCGCCACGGGAGTTTCCGTCTTTTTGCAGAGGGAACGAACAAAAAAGATCGTTCGGTTCGCGGGTGCGGCCGTTCTGATCCTTTTCGGGCTGGACATCGTCGCTGGGGCCCTCGGGTTGTCGTTTCTTCCGCAGATCGCACTGTTCACCACGTCGGCGGATTCCGGGAATGTCTTTCTCAGGGCCATCCTTATGACGGCCTCCAATCCCCTTACCATCGTCTTTTGGGGTGGTGTCTTTTCCGCAAACGTCGCGTCGAAAGGCATGAACGGGACGCAACTCCTCCTGTTCGGCGCGGGTTGCGCCGCGGCGACGTTCGTTTTTCTGAACGGAGTGGCGCTGGCGGGCACTCTGACGGGCACGTTTCTGCCCCCGCAGATCATGGTTTTTCTGAACGTCTGCGTCGGCATCGTGATCATTTTCTTCGCGCTCAAAATGGCGGGCATCCTGAAAAGCGGATCCTGAGAACGGAGAGATTCTTTTTCATGCGGCTGCCTTTCCTGCAGGGCAAACGCATCAAGGCGTAAGGCATTGATATGACTAAATTTATCTTTTACGTAAAAATACCTAGGTAAAATACGCAAAGTTAGTTTTTGCAAGATATTACTATAT
>JAITPZ010000054.1 GCA_031289165.1 Synergistaceae bacterium | reverse complement strand
ACAAAATCAAGCCCCCGGCTCTGCCGGGGGTCTTGTGACTGAGAAGATTCTATTTTACGATTATGGGAAAGCGACCGTGGAGCGTCGCGTGAAAGTTGCGCGTGCGGATGATGGAAATGAAGGGCCGATCGGGTTTCGTATCCCCGGATTCGAGTGCGCCTTCTGAAATTGGTTGGGAACGAGGAATGCTGGCATGAAAAAAGGCGCTGACGGAAAAAACGGCCTGAATTTTTTGGGATTTCTCTCTCGGGTACCGCTTTCCAAAAAAGTGATGGTGGCGTTTCTGTGTTTCTCGGTATTTGGCCTGTTCGTTCTGGCGGCATTACGAATGTTCTCGGGGGCTATGCTGTTTTTGTCCGGATGTATCGCCGTCGCCTGTTCGGTTTTGTGGGCGTTTTTCGCCTCGGAACGGAAAAATTCCGCACAGGTGTCCTCGTACCTGACCATGATGACGGACGTCACCGGCGGCTGTTACTGGGACTGGAACCCGGCCACAGGCGCCATGCGGTTCACTCCCGACGGCACGTCGCTTTTTGGGAGGGACGTCGCGTCTCTCGACGATTTTATTTCCCTGATGCACCCCGATGACGCATGGATGTTTCGGAAGGCGGCGGAGAGGACTCTTCTTCCCGACGAGCGTCTGAACGTGGACCTGCGGATGCAGAGCGCGGCGGGGGAGTGGCAGTGGTTTGTCGCGCGCAGCGGCGCCGTTCGGTACGGCGCGGACGGTGCGGTCGTCTCCGTTCGGGGGGCTCTGGTCGATATCGACGACTACAGGCTGGCCGTTGACGCCATGCGGGCAAGCGAAAGGCGCCTTTCGGCGATTTTCAAAAGCGCGCCCGGCGGCATGGCGGTCACTGACTGCGAGGGCCGCGTGCTTGACGCCAATCAGGCTTTTTACGACATGCTGGGTTGCAGCGCCGAGGAGTTGCAGGGAGTTCCCATCATGTCTCTTCTGGAGACGCCCCGCGGCGGCGATCCCGGGCACGTGATGGAAGAGATCCTTCGGGAGTGCGAGCAGAACGAGGACAGCCATTTCCACCTGGAGGAGAAATTCGTCTGCCGGGACGCGCGGCGCATCGTCCTCGACTTCGGCCTTTCCGTGCTTCTCGACGTCGACGGCAATATTCAGAGCTATATTTTCTCCGGCATCGACATCACTCTTCAGAAAGAACACGAGTCGGAGCTGAAACTTCTCACGGAGAACCAGCGGTGGCTCTTCGATTTTCTGCGTCGCTTCAACGAATTTCACGGTGTCGCTCAACTCTTTCACGCGCTGAAGGAAAACCTGTCTCAGGTGGTGTCCTTTTCGTCCCTTCGCCTCGTCATCCCCTCGTTCATGGGCAGAGCTTGGGTTATGGACGGCGCGACGGACCTCACGAGGGAGACGGCGGCGGAGGAAGCGGAGCGCCTTTTGGCCCCGACGGCTCCTCTGGGCGAGAGCTACGCGGCCCGAAAGGCCATCGCGTGGGGCGACCTGCCCCGCGACGTCGGGGGCGGGAAGGCGAAGGCGCGCTCCATGCTGGCCATTCCGCTGATTTACAGGGAGAACACGTGGGGCATTATGGGTCTGGAAAGCGCCTCTCTCAACGCTTACACGGAACAGGATCTCACCCTGATGAGCATCGTGGGCAGCAATATCGGGCTTTATTTCGAGGAAGAGTCCAACCGGGTCGAGCTGGACAGACACACGGAAAGCCTGCAGCAGCTGCATTCCCTGATACATACTCTGCTGATCACCCGAAATCGAGAACACCTCCTTGAGGGAATGCTCGAGTACCTCAAGAACGTCGTTTTCGACTTCGCCTGCGCCATTTACCTGTTTTCCGGGAACGTGGGCGGCGAGGGCGCCGAACTGGAGCTTCTCGCGTGGTACAACGACGAAAAAGTCCCCATTCCCGAGACATCTCCGGTCCTGAACGCCGCGGCCCGGGGAGTTCCGGTGGTGGAGTACGGCGAGACCGGTCTGGAGACCCGGTGGGTCGTCCCGATCATGTTCCAGAAGCAGAGCGTCGGGGTCATCGACCTCTGCAAGCCGTCGGGCCTGCTGCCCTCGGAGCTCAAGGTATACCAGCTCCTGACCGATTACGTGGCGGGCTTCTGGATGCTCTATGACCTCATGGCCCTGCGCGAGGAGGAGGCGTCCGTCGACTCCCTCACCGGCATATGGAACCGCCGTTACATGATTCGCCGTCTGCAGGAGGAGAGCGATCGCATCACCCGCTACGGCGGCAACGCCTGCCTTATTATCGGCGACATGGGCAATTTCAAACAGATCAACGACAACTACGGGCATACCAAGGGCGACGAGGTGCTGGCGAAGGTCGCCGTCGCCATAAAGAATATCCTGCGCCTCAGCGACAGCGTGGGACGTTACGGGGGGGACGAGTTCATCGTTTTGCTGCCGAACGTTTCGAAGCTGGACGCCGACATCATCGTCAATCGCATGAAGCAGGAGCTTTCTCAGCTCCAGATCCGAAGCGACGACTCCGATCCGGAAAGCCCGCTGATCCAGGTGGTCATGGACTTCGGGATGGCGCTTTATCCCGGAGGCGCCACCACCCTGTTGGACACGATCAACCTGGCGGACGAGGCCATGTACGCCAGCAAGATCGCGAGGAAGGCACAGATCCCCAAAATGGCCGAGGCGCCGGGGGACCCCGATATGGAAAATGAGTTCTGGAATACGGAAAGCAGGAGCGGATAATGGAGGCGGGGCAATGGAATCGAACTCGAGTTTAAAGTTGCGATCGAAGAGAACGTCAATGGAAAGAACGGTTCTGAGAAGGGTCTGCGGTCTGCTCGTTCTGGCGTGTCTGTTGGGCTCGCTGTTTCTGGGGGCCGCCGACGCCGCGGTGAATGCGAAAAAAAGAAAGTACAACAAAAACGCCCTGCCCTCCGGCTGGCAGTACGAGCCGGGTTACACGCTGTGGCGCCTGCAGCAGGGGCTTGTCGCCAATCCCAATACCTACAGAAAATACCGAAGGGACAAAGTATGGAATCAACAGCATCACAAGGGGTTTCGCCCCGGCGTGATGGTGGTGGACGGACTGGACTGGACGGAGGAGGAAATCGCCAAATTCTGGGAAAGCTACAACGAATACTTCAAATTTCACCCGAGCGGGGTGGAAAACTGATTCGAAAAACGGGGCGCAATCGTCTCCAGCGGGCGAATTGATCCTGAGGGCGGAGATCGTATGCTCTGATTTATGGGTATAATGTGCCGTGTGTTCGGTAGAATTTCGCCGGTGCCTGGGTTGTTTACAGGGCCAATAGTTTAACGAGCGAAACGATACAGAGAGTCAACGCTGGAAGGAATGGTTTGAAATGCGTTCGATTGTTGCTGTGACCGATGAGATGGACAACGCGGAGGCCGCGGTTCAGGAGTTGTGGGACCGGATCGTGGAGAACGGGCCTCTCGGGAAAAACTGTTGCGGTTTTGTGTACTGTGACGTGGAGATGCCTCATGAGGAATTTACGGCGGCTCTGAAGAAGAAGCTCCCCTTCGAGGTCGTGGGCTGCACCAGCATCGCTAATTTCGACGCAAAAAACGGCGCGCAGATTCTGTCGGCCGTCCTGGTCGTTCTGACGGGGGACGATGTGCGGTTTGGCGTCGCTCTGACGGATACGCTCACGCCGGAAAATCTGAGGCAGGAGCTGAGTGCGGCCTGTGAAAAAACCCGGACCGCCGTCGGCGAACCGGGGAAACTTCTTTTTCTGGTTCCCCCATTCAACGACGTTGTTCCCCTCGACGAGTACGTCGACACGCTGAGCGAACTGACCGGGGGCATCCCGGTTTTCGGAGGCCTTCCCTCGTCGAACGTCGCGGACGGCGATATCCTGATGTACGCGGATGGAAGGGTCTTTACGGATCGCGCGGCAATTGTCCTCGTCGGCGGAAACGTCCGGCCGATTTTTTCCGTTCAGAACGTGTTGAGCGACCTTTCCGAGCAGAAACACGTCATATCGAAAGCCGAAAAGAATGTCGTCTATACGGTCGAGGAGATGACCTTCACCGACTACCTCCGGCAGGCCGGCCTGCCCGTCGACGACCTCATCGCTCAGGGGGATCTTGCCGTTTACGTTTCCACGCCTCTGAAGGTCAACATGAGCCAGGATAACGACCAGGACAAAGTCCCCATCGTGCGCACCATTAAGACGCTTTCCCTCGCGGATGGCTCCGGAGTGCTTTTTGGAGCGATTTCGGAAAATTCCGTCGTTTCCATCGTCACGATGAAGCGACAGGACATCCAGGAGTCCTGCAGAATGGCCGTGAAGGAAATTCAGGACAAAATAGAAGCGGCGAGGGGAGACGGCTACACCTACTCCACGCTTTTGTGCGTTTCCTGCGGAGGGCGGTATATGGTCATGGGCGACGACAAGGACATCGAGGGTAATATTCTCGTGGAAAACCTTCCGTCCGGTATGACGCTTTCCGGCTTTTACGCCTACGGCGAAATTTGCCCCACGATTTACGAGAATGGGACAGCGCTCAATCGAGTCCATAACGAATCTATCGTTATGTGCGCGTTGTAAGGAGGCGCCGACGGGTTTGGAGGAAGGACGGGAAAAAACGTCTACCCCTGAGGGAGGCAGTCTGGAAGAGCGGTACGAAAGGCTTTGTGAGGAGCATAAAAAGCTCGAGGCGGAACACAAAAAGCTCGAACGCCTGCACCGCCGCCTGGAAAGCGACTACAGGCGCGTTGGAATCATGTATAAGAGCGCCGAGCGCCTGCGTGATTTCAACGAGGCCGAGAAGGATCTTCAGTATTTCTACAATCGCCTTCTGCTGCAGACCTGCGCCGACGTGATTTTTGTGTTGGACAAAAACATGCGCATCGTCCTCGCCACGTACACCCTTGCGAAGTTTCTGGACCTCGCCGACGTGGGCGAAATTGTCAACCACCGGGTGGAGCCTCTTTTTGCGCGCAGAATGCCCGATGATCGGATACGGGAGATGCTCGAAAGGTGCGGCGCGGTGCTCGAGACCTATCTTCCCGTGAGCTACACACAGAAGCTGCTGCTGTCGAACGGAGAGGAGTTCACCGCCGACTGCAGCCTCTCTCCCGCTGTGGATAAAAACGGAGTTCTCCACGGAGTGATCGTCGTTTTTCACGACGTCACCGAGCTCGACAGGGCCAAGGAGAGGGCCGAGGGCGCATCTCTGGCGAAGGGAACCTTCCTCGCGAACATGAGCCACGAGATCCGCACCCCGATGAACGCCATCAAGGGAATGGGCGACCTCCTCATGCGCACGAACCTGGACGACGTGCAGTACGGTTACGTCCAGAACCTGTCGCGGGCGTCGAGTTCTCTCCTTATCATTATCAACGATATTCTCGATTTTTCGAAGATCGACGCCAATCGGATGGAGATAACCGCTCTGTC
Organism: Synergistaceae bacterium; assembly: GCA_031289165.1. Taxonomy (GTDB): domain Bacteria; phylum Synergistota; class Synergistia; order Synergistales; family Aminobacteriaceae; genus JAISSA01. The sequence continues at coordinate 2,948 of JAITPZ010000054.1, read as the reverse complement.
CTACGACGCGTCCGCCATGATCTCGGACGTGGCGGGAATGATTCAGATGCGGGCCTTTCAAAAGGGCATCCTGTTCCTGACCGATATCGACCCCCGCGTTCCCCGCAGAATGACCGGCGACGACGTGCGGATCAAACAAATTCTCCTGAACCTGCTGGGCAACGCCGTGAAGTTCACGCAGGCGGGATACGTCAGGCTCGCGATCTCCGTAGAATCCCGTTCCGACGACAGGGTGATCCTCTCCTTCGTCGTGGAGGACACGGGGTCGGGAATTCGGGAGGAGGATATTCCCCATCTCTTCAAGGCGTTTTCCCAGATGGACGTCAAAAAGCACCGGGGCATTCAGGGCACCGGCCTGGGGCTGGTCATCAGCCGCAGGCTTTCCGAGCTGATGGGGGGCTCCATCGAGCTCAGGAGCGAGTACGGCAAAGGGACGGTATTTACCTGCACTCTCCCCCAGATCGTGGACTCGGAGGCCCCCGTGGCCGAGGTCGAGGACCCGGACACGAAAAACGTCGTGCTTCTCGCGGACGGACTGCGGGGCGACGGCCTCATGACGATGCTGCAAAGGTTGTCCGTTCCCACGCGCCGCGCCTGGAGCGTCGATGAGGCCGCCAGCGCGCTGAAGGCCGAAAATCCGGACTCCGAAAAAACCGAAAGCTGGCTGATCTGCCAGCACGAATTTTCCTCCGACCTGGCGCCTCACGTCGCGGCGATGCCGACGGTACACAGAATCTCCGTCAAAAGCCTGCAGTACGCCGATCACAGTGAAGCCGATCCGGACGTGGATGTACTTTTTGACCCCGTGCTGATAACCTCGCTCAGTCATGTTTTGAACAAAACGTCCTCTAAAGCCCGGGATTTCATGCCTGAGGCGGGGACGAACTTCGACGATTTCAGGGTGGACGACGCCGATGTCCTCGTCGTGGACGACAACGAGATCAACCTCATCGTGGCGAGCGAGCTTCTGAAGCAGTACGGCATCGACGCCGATATCGCGCACAGCGGCGCGGAAGCGCTCCGCATGATGGACGACAAAAAATACGACCTCGTATTCATGGATCACATGATGCCCGAGATGGACGGAATCGAGGCCACCGAAGAGATTCGAAAGTACGAGGACTGGAGGGCCGTCGTCCCCGTGGTCGCGCTGACGGCGAACGCGGTTTCGGGAATGATGGAGCTTTTTCTGGACAAAGGCATGAACGATTTCATCAGCAAGCCCATCGAGCTCGACAAGCTGCACCGAACCCTCCTGACCTGGCTCCCGCCGGAAAAAATCGCCCGAACGAACACGGACACCCTAGCGTAGCGAGCTTCGCCTCCTGCTGAAAGCCGGACCCATTCTAGCTGCACGCATAAGCGTTCGTTATACAATCACGCTTGCCAATCCATGAGATTACGTTTCTTTGGGTGTCTTATTCAATATACGCCGGAGCGTGCTGCGACTGATGCCAGGGCGACGTGCGGTCTCAGGCTGATTCTCAAACGATACAACCGAGATATTCCTGCCCGACTCTTCAGGAGAGCAGTTTTATTTGATCTCTGACCGCCGACGCGAGCATTTCCATGACGGTTTACCGCCCCAAAAACAAAAACGCACGACCCTGGAAAACTGAATTGGTGGAACTGGAAGGACCCGAAGTGATCGTTTATGCTCACTCTCTTTCCTGGGTCGCAAGCGACAGGATGGCTTCTCTCAAAGCAGAAAACGCGTGACGCGTTGCACCGAGTTTTTGCACTCCCTGAATACTGATTGTCTTTTGATCCGCTACGGCCTTATCCAAAACGCTCGTCAAAAGGGGATAAAAATCCCACTGGTCCAAATCGAGTGGGTTCAGCGTACTTTGATTCTGATGATTCTCTACACAAAAAACATAAATGTCCGACTGTCTTTTATATTCGGCGTCAAATCTATTCGTTTTCGAATCCCAGGCGTGAGAAGGAGCGATGTTAAACCTGATGATCGACAGTTCTTTATGCGCCCATGTTTGTAAATACGCGGAAGTTTTGATTTCTATTTTGATCCCTTCATGCGTGAGGATGTCATACGCGCTCCATTCTTCACTGATTCCATCGGCGCAACGCATCGCTAAAGAAACAAGGTATTCCGCGAACTTGCCTCTCTCAGCGTTGCTGTTCAGATCGGAATGAGCCCAGGACCAATAGTCAGAAAGCCTCACTTCTTTGTCAGCACATTCTATTCTCTCAGAACCATCCTGTTTACGCACAATTAACGCCGGATATTTCAAATTTTCGCCTCCGTTCAAATTTCCGGGACTTCGAATACACCGACGACCGGGTTGTGATCGGACAACGGAAACAACGCGAGATCACCGATGACGTCGGCATGAAGCAACACATTTTCCGCGCTCAGGGACTTGCTTGCGTAAAGATAGTCGTTTTGCCAGGGAATTTTACTCCTTGCATGGCGCAATGTCTGGACCGGATATTTGTGAAATTTCGCCAGGTAGTCAATCAAACCAAAATCTCTGATACGCGCAAACAAAATTCGGTGTGAATGTGGAGTCCTGTTCTGCGGATCGATTTGAACATCGGCGTTCAAATCACCGCCAAGAATAAAGAGTCTCTCCTGAAGATGCCCATTCAGCAACGGGGTTAAATCTGACAACATCCTGTGCAGATTTGTTATAGAATAGCCCAGCTTATCCAACAGTCCGTACAGACTGATCAAAGTAACCGGATGCCGAGCCTCCGCGAAGATATTGGCTATTGCGATTGCACCGTGAAATTCGGGTAAAGTGAGTTCTATGTCAACAGGCGTCAAATTTAATTTTGACGCGATGCCGCTGCCCCAATCACGGTTACCGCCAATCTTATTCCAATAAACGAACGGATAGGGGCAAACCTTTTCCGGATCCCCCATTTCCTGTGCAAGCACAATGTCAGCTTTCAGGGAATGAAACAGATAATCCCATGATTCTTTT
>JAITPZ010000032.1 GCA_031289165.1 Synergistaceae bacterium | reverse complement strand
TCCTTCAGGCGCGGGAAAAGGCCGTACACGTACTCGATATCCCCCTCGATCCCCTCTTTGTCGTTGCGGGTGTACGCGCCGAGCAGCAGGTTTTCCCTGACGGTCAGCTGGGGCAGGATACGACGCCCCTCGGGGCTCAGGGCAATGCCCATCCCCACCATGTTTTCGGGTTGAAGCCCGTTCAGCGTGAGGGTTTTGCCTCCGGGGTTCGTGTAGGATATAGTCCCCTTATAGCCGCGGACGAGGCCGGCTATGGCGCGGATGGTGCTGCTCTTGCCCGCGCCGTTCGCGCCGATCAGCGTCACGATCTCCCCCTGCTCGATGTTCATGTCGATGCCCTTGACGGCGTGGATTCCGCCGTACCATATATTCAGATTTTCGATATCAAGCATGGGCGGCCTCCTTTTTCAGGCTGACTTCGGACCGCGGGGCGGTTTGCCCCAGATAAGCCTCGATGACCTGCGGGTTGGCGCGAATTTCCGAGGGGGTTCCGTTCGCGATCAGAAGGCCGCGATCCAGCACCCAGATGTCCTCACAGACGCCCATGACGACCTTCATGTCGTGCTCGATCAGCAGAATGGTCAGGTCGAACTCGTCACGCAGCCTGCGGATGAAGTTCAAAAGCTCCTCGGACTCCTGCGGGTTCATCCCGGCGGCGGGCTCGTCCAGCAGCAGGAACTTCGGCTGCGTCGCCAGGGCCCGCGCGATCTCGAGACGCCTCTGCGCCCCGTAGGGCAGCGAGGAGGAAACCGCGTCGGCCTGCCCGGCCAGACCGAGATGACCCAGAAGCTCCAGGGAGCGCTCGCGAATTTCGCGCTCCTCGCGCACAGCCGCCGGAAAGGCGAACAGGGTCTGCCACCAGGCGCCCTTCTGGCGCACGTAGCTTCCGATCATGACGTTCTGCAGCACCGTCTCGTTCTGGAAGAGGCGAATGTTCTGGAAGGTGCGCGACAGCCCGGCCGCGCAGACTCTGTGCGGGGGAAGGCCGGTCAGCGGCTGCCCCATGAACTCGACGACCCCCTTCGTGGGTTTGTAAAAGCCGGTGACGACGTTGAACACCGTCGTCTTGCCCGCGCCATTGGGGCCAATGAGCCCCGTGATGCTGCCCCCGGCGATATCCATCGACAGGTCGTTCACCGCGACGAGGCCCCCGAATCGAAGGGTCATCTCTCTGATGCGCAGGACGGGCGCCGCGCCGCTGGAGTTTTGCGTCGTCATCAGTCGTTGCCCCCCTTCATTTCGGGTTCCGCTTTCCGGGCCGGAAAGAACCAGCTCCACGAAAACTCCCGCGGTCCCATGATGCCCTCGCGTCGAAAGATGATGACCGCGATCAGCAGCATGGAAAAGACCACCATACGCATGCCGGGAATGCCGGAAATGTGGAGCGAGCCGATCGTGATGGGCTCCTCGACGAATCGCAGCCACTCCAGCATCGTCGTGACGAGAATCGCCCCGATGACGCTGCCCGTGATGGAGCCCAGTCCCCCCACGACCACGATCATCAGCAGGCTGTAGGTCTGCGTGATCATGAACATCTTCGGGTCGATGGCGGTGATCAGGTTTCCCATCAGAGCCCCGCCGACCCCGCCCCCGAAGCAGCCGATCGTGAAGGCCAGCACCCGCGTCCGGAAGGTGTCGATCCCCATCGTGCGGGCCGCGATTTCGTCGTCCCGCACGGCGCGAAGGACGTTGCCGAAGTTGCCGCTCATCAGGCGCGTCATGAAGATCAGCATCGCCACGAGACATCCGTAGCTCATCCAGAGGTCGGTATGGGCGGGTATGCCTTTGAGACCCAGCGATCCGTTGGTCAGCGGGGTCAGGTTGACGATCAGGATGCGGATGATCTCCGCGAACCCGAGGGTCGCTATGCCGAGGTAGTCGCCGCCGAGCCGCAGCACGGGCAGGGCGATGAGCCAGCCGAAGAAGGCCGCGGCCAGGCCGGCCGCGATCAGGGAGACGACAAACGGGGCGTGGAGGTTTAAAAGCCACGGCAGAATGGGCTGCAGTATCCACATGGAGGTCTTTTGTTCCGCCGTAAGGATCAGCAGGGCCGAGACGTAGGCCCCGATGGCCATGAATCCGGCGTGGCCGAGGGAGAACATGCCCGTCATCCCGTAGATCAGGTTCAGGGAAAGCCCCAGGATGGCGTTGATCGCGATGAGGTTGATGATGCGCAGCTTGTACCTGTCCAGGTTCCCGGGCGCCTGGTACAGGAAGACGACGAGGGCCGCCAGCGCGAGGCCGTTGAGTATGAGGTTGCGTGTCTTCGTGTTCATATTTTTTCCTCCAGTTTCTCGCCCATCAGCCCCGTGGGTTTGACAAGGAGAATGACGATGAGGAGGACGAAGGCGAAGGCGTCCCTGTAGCCGGAAAGCGTCGGAAAGAAGGCGATGGACATGATCTCGACGAACCCCAGCGTCAGCCCGCCGATCATCGCCCCCGGAATGGAGCCGATTCCGCCGAACACCGCCGCGATGAAGGCCTTGAAACCGGGGAACATGCCCATGAAGGGTTCGACCCGCGGGTAGCGCAGGGCCCACATGATGCCGGCCAACGCCGCCAGGGCGGACCCCAGCGCGAAGGTCAGCGCGATGATTTTGTCGACGGAGACCCCCATCAGGCGCGTGGTTTCGATGTCGAAGGAGATGGACCGCATGGCCAGGCCCGGCTTCGTTTTGTGGACGACCCAGAGCAGCGCCCCCACCAGAATGAACGAGATGACCGGAACCATGATGCCCAGCGGCATGAGCCGTATCCCTCCGTCCCTGATGAGCATGGGCTGCATCAGCCACTCCGGCTGCAGGACGGCGCGCGGCATACCGGTGAACAGAACCGTGGCCAGGCTTTCGAGGAAAAACGACACGCCGATGGCGCTGATCAGCGCGGAGATGCGCGGCGCGCTGCGGAGCGGGCGATAGGCGATGCGATCGACCAGCAGGCCGCAGATCGTGGAGCCGGCGATGGCGAGGAGGACCCCCACCGCCCACGGAAGTTTGTACCGGATGGTGGCGAAGAACATAAAATAGGCCCCCAGCATGAAGATGTCGCCGTGGGCGAAGTTGATGAGCCGCAGGATTCCGTACACCATGGTGTACCCGATGGCGATGAGGCCGTACAGCGATCCCAGCCCGAGCGCGTTGATAAAGTTCTGAATGAACATATTCAAGCTCAAGTAACCGTTCCCCCTTAAGGTCCCGTCCGGCGGGCTCGGGATTGAATCTCCGCCGCGTTTGAACGGGCTTTTATCGATGTGCGGATACTGAGATAATACACTTTTAACGGTTCCATAACAAATTGAAATCAAAGGCATGAGGTCAAAACAGCCAAAATCCGGTATAAAAATATGAAGAGAGGGAGAAAAGCCCCGCCTCTCTCCCCTCTCCTCAAGGAAACGACACGCCTTCTCCCGGCCGGGGAAAGCGAATGGTGCGACGACCGGCTACACCTCCGGCTTGACGGTACCGATGAACTGCTTCTTTCCGCCCCTGATCTCGACGATGCCCAGTTCCTTTTCGGCATCGTGGGTGGCGTTCATCGTGGTCAGTCCGGTGACGGTGGGGACGTCCTTCGTCTGCTCCAGAGCGTCGCGAATCTTATCGGGCTCGGCGCTTCCGGCGCGTTTGATCGCGTCGACGATCAGCATACAGGCGTCATAGCCCAGAGCGGCGTTGACGTTGGGATCCTTGTCGGGATGGGCCGCCTTCCAGGTGTCCGTGAACTTCTGCGCCACGGGGTTCATGTCCTTCATGGAGGGGTCGTAGGCGAAGGTGGTGTGCAGAAATCCCTCGACGGCCTCGCCGCCCAGCGTGACGACCTCGGGGTTGTCCATGGCGTCGCCGCCCATGAAGATGAAGGTCGCGCCCAGCTCCCGGGCCTGCTTGAGGACGACGGCGCCCTCGGCGAAGTAGGCGGGCAGGAACACGATGTCGGGCTTTTTGGAGATGATCTCGGTGAGCTGCGCGGTGAAGTCCTGGTCGCCCGACTGGTAGTTCATCTCGGAGACGATCTCGCCGCCCAGCCTGACGAACGCCGCTTTAAAGAAATTGCTCAGTCCGACGCTGTAATCGTTGGCGATATCGGTCAGGAGGGCCGCCTTTTTGAAGCCGAGGTTTTTGACGGCGTAGGTCGCCCCGCCTGCCCCCTGGAAAGGATCGATGAAACACGCGCGGAAGTAGTATTTCTTGTTGAGGGTGACGAGGGGGTTGGTGCAGGAGGTTCCCATGACGGGGATTCCCGCCACCTCGGCGACCTCTCCGCCCGCCATGGCCAGGGAAGAACCGTAGGTGCCGACGATGGCGTTGACCCTGTCCCTCTCGATCAGACGGGTGACGGCGTTGGCCGCCTCGACCTTGTCGGACTTGTTGTCCACGACGACGAGCTCGATCTTCCTGCCCAGCACCTCGGGAATTTCCGCGACGGCCAGCTGCGCGCCCTCGAGCTCAAGCTGTCCGCCGAAGGCGTTCTGGCCCGTCAGGCAGTTGTAAAAGCCGATTTTAATCGGACCGTCGGCCGCAAGGGCCCCACTCGCCACAAAAAGACCGATCATCACTGCCAGTAACAACTTACGCATAAATCCACCACTCCTTTTCAGTTATTCGCCGCTCCTGAAGCTGCGCAGCGCCACTGTATCAACAAGCCGGGACGCGCGCCAGAGGTATTGCCGCAAATTTTTTAAGGAAACAGGGGGGACCTCGGGGGGAGGCCCGTCAGAGCCGCCCCCCTGAGCTTCAGTCGGCGCTTCCCTAAGGAAGCGGAAGCAGCGCGGACGCGCCGGGCCCCAGCGGCAGTCTCAGAAGGTACCAGACGATCAGAAGCGCCGTAAACCCGATGATGTAGAAAATGGTGAAGGGCATTCCCATGGAGATGACCGTGCCGATCCCCACCTCCGGGTCGCCCTCCTTTTTATACTGTTCCAGGAGGCCGATGACCACGGGAAGGTAGTAGGACAGGGGCGTGATGATGTTGCTGGGCGAGTCGCCGATGCGGTAGGCGATCTGGGTGAGGGCGGGGGAAAATCCGACCTGGGCGAACATCGGCAGGAAGATGGGGGCCAGGATCACCCACTTGGCCGAGCCGCTCATCATGAAGAGGTTCAGAATCGTCACCAGCACGATGAACATCAAAAGCAGGGGAATGCCGCCCAGGTTCATGGCCTTGAGCCAGGCCGCGCCCGTGACCGACAGGACGACGTCGAAGCGGCTCATGCGGAAAAGCTCGACGAAGAACGACGCCGGCAGGATGACGACCATGAAGCCGATGCTGCCTGTAATGCCCTTGCCCATCAGCTTCGGAACGTCCTCCGCCTTTTTGATCGTTCCTGCGCCGAGGCCGTAGGCGATGCCCATGAAGAAGAACAGGAAGAAGAGAATGGGCATGATGCTGCTGAGGAGCGGAGACGAGGGAAGCAGCGATCCATCCTTTGGGTTGCGGAAGAGAGAGCCCTGGGGGTACGTCAGCCAGACGAGCAGGGCGATGTAGAGGACGAGGGTCGCAAACGCGCACAGAAGCCCACGGTTCTCCGCGGGAGTCACGGCGTGCTTTTTCAGCTCTTCCTCGTCGCGGGCGCCGGTGCCGTCCCCGAGGAATTTGACCGTGTACTTCTCGGTGACGTAGACCGTCATGACGGTGAGCAGGATCGTCGCCGCGGCCATGAAGTAATAGTTGATCAGGGGGTTGGTGGGGGTTTCCGGCGGAATGATGTTGGTCACGCCGTCGGCCACGGACTTCGTGATGCCCGACAGAAGGGCCTCCGTGCCGGCGATGAAGAAGTTCGCCGTGAAGCCGCCGCTTGCCGCCGCATAGCCCGCCGCGATGCCCACCCAGGGGTTGCGCCCGAGGGCCTTGAATACGGCCGCCGCGACGACGGGGGTGAAGATGATGCCCGCGTCCGACGCCAGGTTGGCGTTGATGCCGACGAAGGCCACGACCGCCGTAACCAGAAAGTTCGGCGCGCCCAGGATGGTCTTGCGCATCAGGGCGGAGATCATGCCCGTCTGCTCCACGATCCCGATGCTGAGCATCATGGTGAGGACCAGGCCCAGCGGGGCGAAGGTGACGTACGTTCTGACGAACCCGGCCAGGAAGGTACGCAGGGATTCATAGGACAAAAGGTTGACGACGGCCACCTTCGTTTCCGTCGGGGCCTCCCCCGCCTTCGCCGCCAGATAGGTGACGCTGATTCCCTTCTGAGACAGCCACGACGAAAGCAGAAGGACGATCACGGAGAGGATGACGAAGAGCCAGAAGGGATGCGGAAATTTGTTCCCTATGATCTCGATCCACCTGATGAAACTTTCGAACCTGCCTTTTTTATTGACGGATGCCGTTTCACTCATACTTTTTACCTCCATTCTTCTTATAAAAGTTCAAAAATTGAAGCCTTCAGGACATATCCGGAACTATTGCGGAGCTGAACCCGGCGCCAGGAACTCCAGCACGGTGTTTCGAAATTCTTTGTAGTAAGGCTTTTCCATCATCATCGCATGGGCCGCTCCCTTCAGGACGTGGAGCTTCGCGCCTTCAGGCAGCGTCTTCAGCGCCTCCTCGCAGAGGGCGACGCTGACGTAGGGATCCTGGTCTCCGACGATCAAAAGCGTGGGGGCCTTGATCTTCGCCGTCGGAATCAGGCGCTCCGTCGGCGCGACGAGAAGATTCCTGCGCCCTCCGTTGGGGCTTCCCGCTCCGTCGTACAACCAGCAATTGGAGAGGAACGTGTCCGCGACCGGCCGCTCCACGATGTCGTAGTCGATGGACTTGTCCGCTTTGACCTGAAAGTCGCCCGCCGCGTGTTCCCACGAAGTGGCGGTATATTCATGCGGCACGTCGTACTCGCCGAGCCCCGCGACGATGGGTGCGTAAAGCACCAATTTGTTCACGAGTTCCGGGTACTTCGCGGCGAAACGCCCGCCCGTGACAGTTCCCCAGCTCCAGCCCAAAACATCCAGCTTTGCCGTCTTCGATTTTTCCACGATGAGCTTTGCCGCCGCCTTGATGTCCTCAGCGGCGTAATCCGAGTCGGGCGTGAATCCGGTGAATTTGTCGCCCGCCTCCCGTGATTGTCCGTACCCCGCGATGTCGAGCAGCCAGACGTCAAAGCCGTTATTGGCGAGGAAGCGTGCGAGGCTGTAGTCCCCGTAGTTCACGTCGAACTCGCGCGAGGAATACGTCAGCCCGTGGACCAGGATAAGAGGCTTTTTCCCGCCCCCGCCTTCCGCCTGGTAACGTTCGAGATGCAGCTTTACGCCGTCGCGTTCGAGCGGAAAAACTTCCGTGCGGACATCCGCGGCAAAAGCCACGGCGCTTTGGAACATCAAAACAACGAGCAACACAAAACGACGCAACATTTACAAAACCCCCCATTTCTATAGGATAACCTGAATTATGCTATAACTTTAAACAAAGTCAACCTGAGAAACCTGAGCTCTCTTCATCTTATGGGAACACTGAATGACTGAGAAGGGTCTGATAAATAAATCAAGCGATCGAAACGGTTTATTCTTCGCCGGCTGCCTGCCTGTCGATGGGCGGGGAACGATAAGCAGACAACCGGCGAACGGAGTGAATTGTGCTGTGCAGCTCCGCCCCCTGAGCTTCGGTCCTTTCTACGCTTTTTTCTTCAGAAAATCCAGGGCGCAGGAGGTCAGGAAACGCACGCCCCAGGGGAAACACGCCTCGTCGGGGCAGAAGCGGGTGTTGTGCAGCACGGCCATTTCCGCCGGATCCTTCCCCGCGGGACGGCAGCCAATCCACGCCATCAGGGAGGGGCGCTCGCGCGCGAAGAACGAAAAGTCCTCGCCTCCGAGGTCGGGGTTGTCGAGCGCGACGAAGTGCTCCGCCCCCAGAGAGTCCGCGACGGTTTCGGAGACCCTCCGAAAAAGATCGGGGTCGTTCATCGTCGGCGGATAGCCGCGCACGTACTTCACCTCGCAGTCCCCGCCCAGGGCGCGCGCGATGCCCTGGGCCGTCCGCTCGATCAGTCCGGGCAGCCTGTCCTGCGTGGCCGGAGCGAGGGTCCGCACCGTGCCCTCCATCTCCACCCTGTCCGCGATGACGTTGTAACGATAACCGCCTTTGATCGTCCCGATGCTGATGACCGCCGAGTCGAGGGGAGCCACGACGCGCGACACGATCGTCTGAAGTCCGCCGACGATCTGCGCGGCGATCATAACGGCGTCGATGCCCTGGTGGGGGGCGGAGCCGTGGGAGGTTTTCCCCGACGCCGTCAGAAAAATGCGGTCGGACGCGCCCATCAGCGCCCCGGCGCGGGTAATGATCTTTCCCGTCTCGAAGCCCGGCCAGACGTGCAGGGCGAACAACGCGTCAACGCGCGGGTTCTCCAGCACGCCGTCCCTGATCATGCCCGGAGCGCCGCCCGTGGGGTTCAGCTCCTCCGCGGGCTGAAAGATGAGCTTCACGCTGCCCTCCATCCCGCTCCGCATTTCGGACAGCACGCAGGCCGCGCCGAGCAGCATGGCCGTGTGGGTATCGTGCCCGCATGCGTGCATGACGCCCGGGTTCGCGGAGGCGAAGGGCAACCCCGTGTCCTCCTGCATCGGCAGGGCGTCCATATCGGCACGCAGCCCGACGACCGGCCCCGGCTTCTCTCCCTTTACGAGCCCGACGACGCCGTGACCGCCGACGTCCTTCCGCACCTCGACGCCGAGCCCCGTCAGAACTTCCGCGACCAGCGCGGCCGTCTGGCGCTCCTGAGTGCTGAGTTCGGGGCGGCTGTGGATATGACGCCGCCACTCCACGACCCTGTCGTTGTACTTCCACGCCAGTTCCTCGATTTTCTTATACATTACGATCCCCTTCGGTTGTGACGTTTTATTATTATACAGGTCAGGCGTCGTACTTCTCCCTGCGTATTTCCGCCGCTCCGGCGTGAGCGATCAGCCCCTCGCCCCGAGCCAGGCGGGAAACCAGGGGCGCGAGGCCCAGCATGGCCTCGCGGGTGAAGGTCTGGTGGGTACAGGTTTTGAGGAACGTCCCCACCCACACCCCGCCGGTGTACCGCGCGGCCCGAAGGGTCGGAAGCGTGTGGTTGGTCCCCGACGCGTAGTCGCCGAAAACCTCGGCGGTGTATTTTCCGATGAACAGGGAGCCGTAGCTGCTGAATTTTTTCGCGAACTCCTCCGCGTCCTCCGTCTGAATTTCCAGATGCTCGGGCGCGTATTTGTCGGCGAGCACGACGGCCTCGTCCGGGGAATCGACGAGGATGATCTCCCCGTAGTCCTCCCAGGACCGGCGGGCGATCTCCGCCGTTTCGAGCCCGTCGAGGAGCCTCTCCACCACTGCGGCGACGCGTTCGCCCAGAGCGCGGTCGGTCGTGACGACGATTCCCTTCGCCGTCCGGTCGTGTTCGCACTGGGCCAGAAGGTCCGCGGCGATCAGGTCCGCGTCGGCGGCGGCGTCGACGATCACCATCACCTCGCTGGGGCCTGCGACGAAGTCGATGCCCACCTGCCCGTAACACTGGCGTTTCGCCTCGGTGACGTAGCTGTTGCCCGGCCCCACGACGAGGTCGACGGGCTCGATCTGCCCGGTTCCCCAGGAAAACGCCGCGATGGCCTGCGCGCCCCCGATGGCGTAGATCTCGTGGACCCCGGCGATGTTCATGGCGACGAGCGTTTTGGGGTGAATGGAGTCGGTCCCGCGCCGCACGGGGGAGCAGGCGGCTATCCGATCCACGCCCGCCACGGCCGCCGGAATGGCCAGCATCAGCGCCGTGGAGTAAAGCGGATAACCGCCGCCCGGAACATAGCAGCAGCAGGAGCGGACGGGAATGATCCTGTGCCCGAGGGTTATGCCGGCGCCGGGGGAGGGAACGAAGGACGGAAGCTCCCTCACGGTCTCCCTCTGAGCCTCCGCGAAGCGTCGGATGTTTTCGGCCGCCCGCCGGATGTCGTCAGCGTCCCCGGAGGGCACCTCGCGCCAGGCGCGTTCGATCTCCCCGTCGGTCACGCGAAGCCGTTCGCGGGAACAGAGATCGAATTTTCGGTTGTACCGCAGCAGCGCCTCGTCTCCATTTTCGCGGACGTCCCCGATGATGTCCGCGACGCTCCGGCGCAACTCCTCCGCAGCGGCGGCCGGACGTTCCAGGGACGCCTTGATGTATTCCACGCTTTTCGGTCCTTTAAATTCAGATCTGCCCCGTCATGCGCAGGACAGCGTCGGCGATGACGATCGATCCGAGGTAGGTTCCGATAAAGACGAAGATGGAGACCACGGCCAGCTTCCAGCCGCTTTCCTTCAGAATTTTCAGGTCCTTGGCGAGGGAGAGGCCCGCGTAGGCCAGCACGGGGGTCGTCAGGGACATGAAGCTGATCTCGCCCACGTACTTCATGATCGTTCCCGAAAGGTCGTTCATGAACTGGCTGACGGGGCCGGTGGAGCCGGGCGCTCCGGGGATGGAGAGGATGCAGCCGATCGTCACGATGTAGGCCGCCGCGGGAAGCTGCAGGGGGATATGGCGCTTGCATATAACACCCGCGAAGGTGAATATGAACAGAATGATCATGCCGGGGATACCCCTGACGAAACAGTCCAGGTAGGGGCCGACGCCGGCGGGAAGCTCGGGGTGGGCCCTGACGAAGATGATGGCGTTGCCGCACAGAACCATTATCGCGGAGATGATAAGCATTCCCAGAAGGTGCCAGAGATTGATCTTCATTGTAATCCGTCCTCCTCTTTCTTCGGTTTTCTTCGGAAGCTCAGGATTTTGCGCTTTCAGAGTCGGCGCCGTACTTCACCCTGCAGCAGACGCGATAGAGCCAGTTCGACATGGGCAGCCCGATGAAGAGCGACATATAGAGCCCGTCGAGACTTGTCAGCATGTTGCTGGCCGCCCCGTAGGCCGCTATGATTTCTCCCTTTTCGGGGTACAGGGCCTGCAACGCGCCGATCGTGGCCGTCATCATGCTGGCGCTGCCCGTCCCCGCCGCCATCGCCTGGGACTCCACGCTGAAGATGCCCAGAGAGGCGATGATCGACGCCATCAGGCCGTAGAAGATGGAGCCGAATACCGTCCCGCAGATGTAGACGCCCATGATTCCGCGTCCCTCGGGGGAATTGAGCCCGTAAACTTCGCTGATGAGCGCCAGGCTGTTCTCGCGCGCGTTCGAAAAGCACGCCCCGACGGTCTCGCGTTTCAGGCCAAGCCAGACGGCGACGGGGATGGCGCAGAAGGCCGTCCCCAGATTGCCGAACTCCTGCAGTATCAGGGCCAGGCCGGAGTCGATGATTTTGAAGAAATTGGGACCCACGAGAGTGCCGTAACGCGCGATCAGCAGCATAACGCTGATGTTGATCAGATAGCTGGCCTCCTCCTGTTCCGCGAGTTTGAGGATGCGAAGCCGGGGCAGGCCGATGACGAATCCCAGCAGAAGGGCGTAGAGCATGGGGAAGAATACGATCGCGCCGACGGGGAGCGGAATGATCTTTGTCCCCAGAAATTCGCACAAAATCGTCAAAATCAGCGTCAATACGTGCACTTTCACGCTTTTCAGCGCCTGAAGAGAATCTTCCATCTTACATCGCCTCCATCTTCCATAGATTTTCCCTGTATTTTTGTAAGCCGTCGTTCCGGCTCCGGATCGTTTCGGGCTCTAATGATAGTCGAAATAAGCGTTCAGTTTTTTGAGGTACTCCTCCCTCGTCAGGTTGGGTTTGAACGTGGAGAGGATCTTTTTCGCCGTCGCCGCGCCGTCGGAGAGAAGGTCGATCACCGTCGCGGCCATAGCCTTTCCGGGGACGACGACCGCGGCGTCGTAGTCCGTGACCCGGGCCTCCGCCGCGTGCAGCACTCCGTCCATGCCGCCCGTCAGGGGGTGTATCGCGGGCATGATCTGGCTGATGTCGCCCATGTCCGTGGAGCCCGACATGTGGCCGCCGTCGAAGAAGTCCTCCTTCGCGACGAAGGGCCCGGAGTTTTTGTAGAACAGCTCGTACAGGTCCGGACAACCGGCCAGCGGGAACATCCCGGGCAGTACCTTACACTCCGTTTTCGCGCCGACGGCGTCGCCGCCCGCCCGAAACGCGCGGACGACGCGGGCCAGGGTCTCCTCGATCACGGGGACGGAGCTGGCGCGAACGTAGGCCTCCAGGCGCACGTCGTCGGGCACGCAGTTCACGAGATCTCCGCCTTTGGTGATGATGAAGTGCACCCTCACGTGGTCCGCATCGCGGAATGTCTCGCGCAGCGCGTTCACGGCGCTGATTCCAAGGACGGCGGCGTTCAGCGCGTTGATCCCCTGATCGGGACTCGCGGCGGCGTGGGCCTGACGCCCGATGTAGCGAACGGTGAGCCCGACGAACCCGTTGCTCGTCTTTCCGAGGTCGACGGAGGGCTTCGGGCGGTTGGAGGAGGCGTGGATCATCATCGTCATGTCCACGTCGTCGAAGCGCCCCAGGCGGATCAGCTCCGCCTTGCCGCCGATGAAGTGGATCTTCCCGTCCTCCTTCAGCTTCAGGCGGCGCTCGATCTGGATGTACTCCTCCGCGGGAACGCCCATGAACACGACTTTTCCGGCGAGTTCCGGGGCCACGCCGGAGCTCGCCAGCCCCACCGCCGTCGCCAGCATGACGCCGAGCTGAACGTGGTGTCCGCACTGGTGCGCCGCGCCCGTCTCCGGGTTCGCGTCCGGCGCGTCGAAACAGACGACGGAGTCGAGTTCACCCAGCACCGCCACCTTCGGCCCCGCTTTTCGCGTGTCCAGCAGCGCCTCGACGCCCGTCAGAGCGAAACCCTCCTCGACGGGCAAATTCAGCCCCCGCAAAAATTTCACGACTTCCGCCGCGGTCCGCGTCTCGAAAAAGCCGACCTCCGCGTGTTTGCCGATGTCCCGGACGAACCGTTCGAGGTCGTCCGCGCGTTTGTCGATCGCCTCGAAGGCGCGGGCTTTCAGATTTCCGTTCCTGTCCTGAATATCCGCCACTCTGCCGATACCTCCTCACATAAAGATTATGATCGCGATGCAAGCATTCAAGCCCACGGGGGCAGGGCCGGAGCCGGGCACATGGGGTTTGAACGGATACATTGCGCTATCATAGCACCAAAATGAAATTTGGGAGGGTTTGTCGAAAATTATACAAGAAAATTCACATAAAATATGTATACGAAGACGGATCGACGTCCCTGGAGGGCCGAAAAAGGCGGATCAGTCGCTCAGGTCGAGAACCAGAACTTCCGTCACGCCGGCGTCGCCCAGCTCGAATACGGCGACGAAACCGGCGGTCCCCCGGCAGCAGACAAGAAACTCCATTCGTCCGTCCCCGTTCAGGTCGATAAAAAAACCCTCGAGCTCATCCGGGGTCTCCACGTCGGCGCCCGTCAGCGGCCAGGTCTTTCCCCCGAAGGTTACCGCGCCCCTGTAAAGCATTTCTCCGTACTCGTCGACGGCGGGCAGAAACGCCGCCAGCATCTTCCCGTCGCCCGAACCCGCGGTAAAGGTGATTCGATCATCGTTTCCCGCGCGCACGGTGGGGACCGGCGTCGCGTTCCATCCGTCTCCGACGCCGACGATCGGGACGCGGGCGGGCATCTCCGGTCCGTCCGTCTCCACGTCGATGAAGCTTTCCATCGAGGCCGCGCTGACGGAGTACCACGTCTCTCTCACGGACGCGATCCCGATTTTTTTGCCTTCCGCGGAGTAAAACGCCAGTTCTTCCCCTCTCTTGAGAAGGGGGGTCACGCAGGCGACGGGTTCAGGCATCTCCAGAGCCTCCTCCGGGTCGATCGCCCGCCCGCCCGCCAGAATCGGCTGGCCCGTGTGGGCCGTCCACCCGCCGTCCCTGAAAGCGCCCAGAAGCCACGTGCTGCGCTCGGACACGTCCCACGCATACGAAAAAACGACAGGGCGGGACGAACCTTCACCCGCCGCCGCCCGGGCGTCGCGGCACAGCCCCATCGAAAAAACGACCGTCAGGGCGAGCGCGGCAATTTTGCTTCCGGTTTTCTTCCCGATTTTCCTCCAGGCGCTCTCCATCGCCGCTCCGCCCCTCTGAGCCCTCAATCGGCCCTTTCCTATATCAGCACTTCCTCCGAAAATTTCAGCCTTTCCCCGAGCTTTCGGAAGGACGCGCGAATGTGCGAGGGAATTTTTCCCGTTTCCTCGCGGTATTTCCTCTGGGTCGCGTGGTACAGATTCTGGGCCTCGTAGAGGCTTATACGCCATTTGAACTCGTCCATGAAGAGCGTCAGGACGTCGCAGACCCGCTCCAGTTCGGCGGGAGTCGCGAGAGAATCGTGAATTTTGTGCATCTGCTGCAGAGTCCAGGCGTTCAGGGCGACCTCGATCTGCTCGCTGTCCAGCGCAAGGCCCCACTGGCGGACGTGGTTCATATGCCGACGAATGGCGTCGATGTCCGGAATGTTCTCCTCCAGGTCGCGGACGACGTCGGCGGTCAGAACGATGGCCGCCGACGAGGAGATGATGGCGGGGGCCCTGACGTTCAGCGTCGCCAGATACTCGAACAGGCTGTGGTAGTCGTGCACGATGTCGCGCAGGCTGCTTTCGATGCGCAGGGTGTCGCGCTGCAGGAGCTTGTTCAGCATCGCCCTCTGGGCGTAGCTCAGAATGTGACGCAGCGAGAAGAAATTGTGCCCGAAGATCTCTATTATTTTTTTCTCGATGGACGCGGAGAAGATGTTCCGCAGCCCTTCAGGGTCTCCGAGAAGGTTCTCCCGGGCCGCCTTCGACGCGGAGACGACTCCGCAGACGAGAGAGGTATCTCCGAAATAATTGGCGGCGAAGATGAACTCCTTTTCCTCCAGGGTGATTCTGGACGCGATGGTCGCCTCCCCCGCGGTGAAGGCCCGGGATTTGGGCTCGTCGGAATCCACAATGTTCGTCGTGACCTTCCCCGTCACGTCCCAGCAGCTTTCGGAGAACCTGTCCCAGAAACTGGAGGCGAAGTCGGGGAACAGGGCGGACATGCCGTAGTGGGCGGCCAGTCTTTCGAAAGAGACGTGCGAGGGCTTCACCAGAAGGTCGTAAACGCGGGATCCGTTTTTGAGCTCCAACACGTTGCTGGGGGCCTTCGCCAGAAGGCGCGAAAATTCCGGATCGTAGTCGAGCCCGGTCAGCTCGCGCATCAGCCCGATCGCGCGCGCCGAGTACCGCAGAATCTGCGTGGTCTCCAGCCCCGATATTTCGTCGAAGAACCAGCCGCAACTGGTGTACATCAATATTGCGGAACGCTGCGCCTCCAGAAGTTTCAGCGCGCAGATCCTTTCCTCCGCCGTCAGGGGATGCGCGGCCTGGGCGTCGAGCCACTCCTCCACGGTGTCCCGCGAGCGATCGAGGATGACCTGGATGTAAGCGTCGCGCGCCCTCCAGGGATCCCTCAGGTATTTCTTTCCCTCGAGCTCGAAAAGCACGGCAATTTTGTCGCGCAGCCAGTCCAGAGCCTCGCGCAGGGGCGCTCTCCATTTCTGACTGAAGCCCGGCGTTCCGGAGGAACAGCCGCAGTCGGCGCGCCAGCGTTCCACGCCATGCGCACAGCTCCAGGAGGAGTTTTCCACGATGCGGACCCCGTATTCCGGAGGGCATTTTTCCAGAAATTCACCGTAAATGGTGAGCTTTGCCTCGTCTCCGTCGTCGATGGTCTCAAGGCAGTAGGCCAGCGCCATATCGCCGTGGTCATGATGGTGGCCGTAGGATTCTCCGTCCGTCGCGACGTGCGACAGCGTATCCCGTTCACCGGAGGGCTGCGCGTCAATCAGGCGTCTGGCGTAATATCCCCCATCGTTCAGCATACCGCCGAAGGCGATGGCCTGCGACAGTGCGCCGTCGTAAAAGAATATGGAGATCTTCTTCCCCGACGGAAGGTCGCAGCGATAGGCGCGGCTCGTGTCGATCGTTTCCCCCCGGACGCTCTGCCAGACGCCGCCCGGCAGCTTTCGAACCTCGCCGGCCTGTCTCGGCGCCAGAATCGTGAAGAGAATTCCATTTTCGGCCAGGACCTCCAGCGTCTCCGTGTCGACGGCCGTCTCGGCGAGCCACATTCCCTCCGGGGCGCGGCCGAAGCGGCTTTTGAAGTCCTCGATGCCCCATTTCACCTGAGTGGTCTTGTCGCGCCGAGTGGCGAGCGGCATGATCATGTGGCTGTAAACCTGCGCCAGCGCCGGGCCGTGTCCCGAAAAACGCTTCTGTCCCGCCGCGTCCGCCTCCAGAATTTCTCTGTAGCAGCGCGGCGCGGACATCTTCATCCAGGACAGAAGGGTCGGCCCCATATTGAAGCTCATGCGGGAGTAGTTGTTGCAGATCCTGCGAATATTGCCCTCCCTGTCCAGAATGCGGGACGCGGTATTGCGGCGGTAACACTCCGCCGTTACGCGTTCGTTCCAGTCGTGCCAGGGCGCGGCCGATTCCTGAATCTCGACGATCTCCAGCCAGGGATTTTCGCGCGGAGGCTGGTAAAAATGGCCGTGCACACAAACGTAGCGTGCCATGAATTATTGTCCCCCCCGGGATTCAATGCTGACGTGCAATTTAAGATTCACCCCGGTCTTCGGCGATCTGAGAACCGGAATAAAAAACGACGATGGAGAGCGGCGGCAGGGTCAGAAGCAGCGACTGATCGTGGCCGTGGGTGGGGACGGAATCCGCCTCCATACCCCCGGAATTGCCCAGGCCGCTGCCCCCGTAAACCGAGGCGTCGCTGTTGAGAATTTCCTTCCAGAAGCCCGGCTGCGGCACTCCCGTACGGTAGCCGTCCCTGGGGGCCGGCGTGAAGTTGCACACGGCAAGCAGATATTCGCCGTCCGCCTCTCCCCTTCGCAGAAATGCGATGATGCTTTTCTGCCAGTCGCTGCAGTCGATCCACCGGAAGCCGTCCGGCGTGAAATCGCGCTCGTAGAGCGCCGGATACCGGCGCAGCGCGTCGTTCAAATCCCTGACCCACTGCCGGATTCCCTGAAATTCCGGCATATTCAGAAGATGCCACTCCAGGGCGGTGTTGTGGTTCCACTCCAGCCCCTGGCCAAACTCGCATCCCATGAAAAGCAGCTTCTTCCCGGGGTGCGTCCACATAAAGCCCAGCAGCAGACGCAGGTTGGCGCGCTTCTGCCACCAGTCGCCCGGCATTTTGTTGACCAGCGACCCCTTGCCGTGTACGACCTCGTCGTGCGAGATCGGCAGCATGAAGTTTTCGCTGAAGGCGTACCAGATGCTGAAAGTGAGCTGATTGTGGTGATAACTGCGATGAATGGGTTCGTGGCTTATGTAGGAAAGCGCGTCGTGCATCCAACACATGTTCCACTTCATGCCGAACCCCAGCCCTCCGAGGAACACGGGACGCGTCACCATTGGCCAGTCGGTGGATTCCTCCGCTATGGTCTGGACATCGGGGAAACGGCCGTAAACCTCCTTGTTCAGGTCGCGCAGGAAGGAGATCGCCTCGAGGTTTTCGCGCCCGCCGTGAACGTTGGGCTCCCATTCCCCGTGCTTTCGGGAGTAGTCGAGGTAGAGCATCGAGGCCACGGCGTCGATGCGCAGTCCGTCGACATGGTAACGGTCGAGCCAGTAGATCGCGCTCGATATCAGGTAGCTGCGGACCTCGTTGCGTCCGTAGTTGAAGATGTAACTGCCCCAGTCGGGGTGGTAGCCCCTGCGGGGGTCTTCGTGCTCGAAAAGCGCCGTCCCGTCGTAGCGGGCCAGTCCGAAGTCGTCGGTCGGGAAGTGGCTGGGAACCCAGTCCAGAATGACGGCCAGTCCGTTCCGGTGCAGGCTGTCCACGAGCGCCATGAAGTCCTCGGGGGTCCCGTAGCGGCTGGACGGGGCAAAATACCCGAGCGTCTGGTAGCCCCAGGACCCGTAGAAGGGATGCTCCATCACCGGCAGCATCTCCACTGCCGTGAAGCCCATCTCTTTGCAATATTGCGGAAGCTCTTCCGCCAGCTCGCGGTAGGAGAGCGAGAGTCCGTCGTCCCAGTGGTGCTTCCAGGAGCCCAAATGAAGCTCGTACACGGACCAGGGCGCCGCGAGGGCGTTGTGGCGGGAACGTTCGCTCATCCACTGACCGTCCTGCCACTCGTAGTCGGGCCAGTGGAGGATGGAGGATGTGCGGGGCGCGATCTCGAAGAGCGTCGAAAAGGGGTCCATCTTATCCTTGTGCTGACCCTGGCTGTTCACCAGGTGGAACTTGTAGAGGTTCCACTTCGTCAGCCCGGGGATAAAACCCTCCCATATCCCGCTGCCGTCCCATCGGATGTTCAGAATGTGCGTCGTCGCGTTCCACTGGTTGAAGTCTCCGACAACGCTGACCGATCTGGCGTTGGGCGCCCAGACCGCAAAGAACACCCCTTCGACCCCGTCTGGCGTCGTCACCCTGTGGGCTCCGAGCTTTTGGTAGAGGGTGTAGTGCGTTCCCTGTTTGAAAAGGAAAATATCGTACTCGGTCAATATGGACGCGTCATACCGCACTATGTTATCCCCTGTTTTCTTCTCATCCATATCCTTATTCTTACCTGTGCTCCTGTTCTTATCCATGTTCCTGGCTTTTCCGGGGTGTTTCGACATCGCCGCGTCACCTCCTCGAATCAACGGACTCGGGTTTTTCTCTCAGGCCCCCGAGCGCACCATATCCTTTCCGGACGGCAGCAGGTCCATCCGACAGGGAGAGGGCGGATCGAAGGTCGACGCAATACGGACCCGGCGGATCTGTCCGCCCTGACGGATCCGTATAAAAACGGACGCCTCTCCGAAAGAGATTATATCAGTCTCCGCTCGAAGTTTTCGATATTCCTCGCCGCATGGATTGTCAGTCGAAACGACAATTCGCGCGACAGGCGGGCATGGTAAGATTATCGTCGAAAGCTGTACTGAAGGAGACCAGAGTCCGGAGCTGCAAAAGCGGGAATTGAAAAAAGCCGGTTGCAAAAAGATATACAAATCCCGGAGTGTCGCTGCCCACTCTTTACCGCTGGATCCCCGCTTCCTGATTCTCAGTGACAGGATAGACCCGTTTACTCTTTTGGGGCAGGCGCCCTTTTATTTGACGCTTACAATTTAGCACAGAGTATTTGACAGGAGTGTGTGTATATGGCAAACCATACAAAATTGCATTTTACAATCAATGTCAACAACTTAAGGGAAAG
>JAITPZ010000293.1 GCA_031289165.1 Synergistaceae bacterium | reverse complement strand
ACAAAATCCGCGGGCTTCTCGCCGCGCGCCACGGCAAGCAGTTCCTTCATTCGGAAACCTCCCTCTCAGCTCCCGGCCTTTCGGCCGACGCCCGCATTTCTAAACATTGAGGCAGCTTCCGCCAATGAACTCGCGAATGACGGAATTGTTCGGGATACCCTCGGACTGAATCGAGGGCACAAACCTCAAAATATTGAGCAGCCGCAGCGCGTCTCCAAAAACCGGCGAGTCCTCGCGCACCGTGTGCAGGACGGGCTCGACGTACCCCTTGAGCGCGCTCAGCTCGTAGGGCAGGGACGAGTTGAAGATGACGTCCGCGCGGCTCTGGTACGGGAAGATATAGCGCATCGCGCCCCTGACCACCTTTGGATAGACCTTGAGCGTCTCCTCCGCGGACTTGCCCCGCGTGCGATAGTCGCGGATGATGCGTCGCAGCAGACGGTTATCGCTGGTGCTGGTGCGGTTGTGGGGATCGATGCAAATGCCCGTCAGGGGCGAGACGAAAACGGTGAATCGCCTGTCCTTCGGCAGCATCTCCAGAATCCTGTCGTTCAGCCCGTGGATGCCCTCCATAATCAGGATATCCTCGGGACCCAGTTTGACGACTCTGCCCGGCTTTTTTTTGCCCTGCAGGAAATCGTAACTCGGCGTGACGACCTCCTCGCCCCGCAGGATGCGGGTCAGGTTGTCCCTCAGAAGCTCCAGGTCCAGCGCCTCCAGAATTTCGTAGTCGAGCGCCCCGTCCTCGTCCCGGGGGGTCTGTTCCCGGTCGAGGAAGTAGTTGTCCATCGGCAGCGTCACGGGATGCTTGCCGCACACGATGAGCTGAATTTTCAGGCGCTCCGAAAACGTGGTCTTTCCCGACCCCGACGGCCCGGCGATGGTGACTGCCTTCACCGCGGGGCGGCTGTTGATTTCCTCCGCGATCTGACTGAGACGCTGCGAGTGGAATGCCTCGGAGATAAGGACCAGCTCCTGTCCCCTGCCGTTCGTCACGAGGCGGTGCAGGCTGCTGAGGTAGTTCAGCCCCAGAACCTTCAGCCAGTGGGCGTAGTCGAAAAAAACGTCGCCGAGCGCCCTGTCGGTCCTGAAGGGAGCCACCCCGTCCGGCGAGGAGAGCGTTGGGGACAGGAGCATGACCCCGTGGGAGAAACACACGAGATCGAACAGTTTCAGCACTCCGATGGAAGGGGCCATCGTTCCGCAGAAATACCCGTACTGCTCGCCGCAGCGATAGACCTCAACGGGGTCCATGTTGGCTCGGACAAACAGCTCCGCGATCTCCGGCTCCCCCTGCCTCTCGAAGATGCGTTTCGCCTTGTCGATGGGCAGAATCTTCCGGATGATCGGGGTCTCCTGCCGGACCATATCGCTCATGGCCGCGTGCAACCGGTATACGTCGGACTGCGTGATCTCCCCGTCCTCGAACTCCCAGTAGTGCCCCTCGTTGATGGAGTGACGCAGAACCACCCTGCGGCCGAATTCTTTCGAACACGCGATGACGAAGAGAAAGTCGAGCGTGCGCTTGTAAATCTGCAGCCCCTCCTGCGACGAGGTATAAATGAACTCCGCCGTCGTGTCGTCCTCGACGACCCACTCCAGGGGCCGCACGTAGTTGTTGACGCGCCACGCGACGAGACTGTCGTCCGCGGGAATGGACAGCTCGGCCATCACGTTGCGTCCGGAAAGCGGCGTTTCGGCAGTTACATATTTTCCATCCTTGAATTTAATGGTGAAAGCCATAAAAATCCCCCTCGATGATGCTGCGTGTCCTATTATAACCCGACTTCAACGCGTCCCTGCGAAAAAGCGCGAAAGAGGTTCCTTTTTATACTTTTATACTGAATTTCCTGGCCGCCGGTCGTTCGAGGAAAAAGTCCCGGATCCCGTCAATGATATCATCGAGATCATTTTCTTTTTTTCTGACGGACCCCCCACCCGGAAGCTGTCCCACCGAAGCAGGAGGGCCTGTATCCGTTCTCGCCGCTGGAAGGAGGCGCTCTCCCTGCCCCTCCCGGGCGCGATTTTTGTCGGGAGGGCGTCGCTGTTTTCTCTGGCGATGTTTGTCGCCCTGGCGGGCGTCTACCTGTTCGATCGCAATGAATCAACGCGGGCGCAGGCCGTTCTTTACCCGTTCTCACTAACCCTGACCCTGCTTCTGGAGTGCGGCCTGGCGATCACGTGGGGGCTCTGGCGGATGTTGAGCTGACGCCAGGCGGCGGACTGTGTTATTATGGTTAAAAATCCGTAATTTACGCGAAAGGATGATGGTGATGATTGTCGTTACCTCCAAGTTCAGGGCAAAGCCGGGGAAAAGAGACAAAATAGCAGAGCTTGCCCGACCCTGTATCGACGTGACCCGAAAGGAAACGGGATGCCTCCGCTACGAGCTCTTCCTGTCGAGCGAGGATGACGTTACCCTGCAGTTCATCGAGGAATGGACGGACCTCGACTCCCTGCGCGCTCACCTGAAGGGTGCCCATCTGGCGACGTTTAAGGAGGCGCGGAAGGACATTGTCGACGAGGGCGCGATTCTTAAAATTTTCGAGGCGAAGGAAATATCGCTCGCCTGACGAATTTCGAAGGAACCGTCGCCGGGATTTCCCTTTCGGAATATTCTGTTGTTGAAAATTTGAAAAAGGTCCCTGAAAAAGGTCCCGATGTCGGGGCCTTTTGTTTTACGTAACGCCGGGGCACACACATCGGGCCTTTGCTTTAATGGCATGAAAACGGGTACGGTGTTTTTACCTTGACGAATCCCGGGATTCATACGTTATAATCGGTTACAGCAGAAGCCCTGAAAGAAGGGTACGCGAGAGATCTTTGTTTCACGTTTATGGGGAATATGACCTTTTATCGACCGATAAAAGCGAACGTGAAATGAAGGCGCCGAAGGGGCAAGTGTCGGGGGACATTCATGACTCGCACGGAAACTCTCAGGCAAAAGAATCGTACCCGGACAGGCCTTTGAAGCGGGGAAACCTCCCGATTTGTGTTTTATGGGTGTTTACCGCAACAGAGTGGAAGATGTCCAGGGGGGTTCGTGCGGTGCAAAAATGCGTCGTTGTGACAAATAATCCGGCTCTCTACCGAATCATCTCAGCGGGACGGCTCATAGACGGGTCCTCGCTGGATGTTTTGATTGATGTGCGTGACGCGATACACCTTGGAAGCAGGATGCTGACGCATCCTTTATGCGGTAATCTTCGCCCCTGTCAGCAGCCTTTTCGTTCCGTTCTGATACAAAACAACCCGGAAGCTCTCGTACACCTCGAATCGCTTTCGATGATTGAGGAGGCCGTTCTTCTCTATCGAAGCTATCAGAATCGCCTCCTGCTTCCCTGTATGCTGTCCGAAACTCTGTGCGAGGACTACGCTTTCGTCGATTTCGAGCTGATGAGGGAAAGCCTCGACCGATACGGCCTGCTGTCGCGGAACGGCGCGTTATCCCCTGATCTGGCCCTGCGCTGACCGCCCCGATTCCGGGATTTGAACTTGAAACAGATTTTAAATTTGCAATAAAGGGGGTGAAATCAATGATCGATTTGACGAAAGAGAACTGTGACGCCGAGGTAAAGGAAAGTGCCCTGCCTGTGGTGGTCGATTTCTGGGGGCCTGCCTGTGGCCCGTGTATGGCGCTGATGCCGAAATTCACGGAACTTGCCGGAAAGTACGACGGAAAGGCAAAATTCTGTAAGGTCGATACCTCGCAGAACAAGCGCGTGGCCATCAACTTCAAGGTAATGAGCCTGCCCACGATCCTTTTCTGGAAGGGAGGCGCCGAGGTGGCGCGTCTTGGCGGCGTGGACGCGACGCCCGAGAACATCACGGCGAAGATCGAGGAAATGATCGCCTAACCGTAAATATACGCCGGCTTCGTTTCATTTCGCGTTTTTGAACGGCAATCGCGTGAACCGCGACGTGAATTGCGAAAGGAGGGACAGTATTGAGACTTGAGCTCCACAGAGTGTTTGTAAACAAACTGGTTTTTGGCGACAAAACCGGCGTCCGGGACGGGATTCTTACCGTCAACAAAAAAGAGCTGCTTGCCCTGATCTCGGAGGACGAGCTTCTGGGCAAAAACCTCGATATTGACGTGGCCATGCCGGGGGACAGCATTCGTATCGTCCCGGTGAAGGACGTCATCGAGCCCCGCTGGAAAATCGAGGGCAACGGGCAGATTTTCCCCGGAATGCTTTCCGACGTGGACCCCGTCGGCGAGGGAAAAACTCTGGTTCTGTCCGGCGCCGCCGTCGTTACCGCGGGAAAGATCGTCCGCTTTCAGGAGGGCATAATCGACATGTCCGGCCCCGGCGCCGACTACACGCCCTACTCGAAGACCTGCAACGTCGTGCTGCTGCTTGAGCCGGCAGACCCCAAAATGGACAAGCACGACTACGAGGCCGCCTGCCGCATGGCCGGACTGAAAGCGGCCGCCTACCTGGCGCGCTGCTGCGCCGAGGCGAAGGCCGACCGGGTCGACGCGTTCGAGCACGGCAACATCAGGGAGGCCATGGGGGCCTGTCCCGAGCTGCCGAAGGTGGGGTATCTCTATATGCTCCAGACCCAGGGACTGCTGCACGACACGTATCTTTACGGCGTGGACGTGAAGAAGATTCTGCCGACCGTGCTGTCGCCGCTCGAAGTTATGGACGGCGCCATCGTTTCGGGCAACTGCGTTTCGGCCTGCGACAAGAACAGCACCTACGTTCACCAGAACAACCCCGTCATCGCCGACATGCTGAAGCGCCACGGAAAAGATTTCAACTTCGTGACCTGCATCGTCACGAACGAGAACGTCACCCTGGCCGACAAGCGCCGCAGCTCCGGGTACGCGACGAAACTGGCCGCCATGCTGGGGCTGGAGGGCCTCGTCATCACCGAGGAGGGCTTCGGCAACCCCGACGCTGACCTGATCATGAACTGCTGGAAGGCCGAGCGGCTTGGCATCAAAACGGCGCTTCTGACCGACGAGTATGCCGGACAGGACGGAGCGAGCCAGTCTCTGGCGGATTCCTGCGTCGAGGGCAACGCCTGCGTCACTGCGGGGAACGCCAACGAGGTCATCGTTCTGCCCCCGATGAAAAAGGTCCTGGGCTTTCCGGACGAGGCCAACGTCATCGCGGGAGGCTGGCAGGGTTCCCTTGCCGCCGACGGCACGATCACCGTCGAACTCCAGGCCATTACGGGTGCCACCAGCGAACTGGGCTACACAAAACTGGGCGCCTGCACCATCTGAAACCTGTTTTCAGCTATTTTAATTCAGGCTTTTATAAAATTCGAAGGAGGTGTTCAGACATGGGGAAACTGGCGGGTAAGAAGCTGTTGCTCCTCGGAGAGCGCGATGGCGTTCCCGGGCCGGCCATGGAGGCATGTTTGAAGGACAGTGGCGCCGAAGTTCTTTTTTCGGTCACTGAGTGTTTTGTCTGAACCGCCGCAGGGGCGATGGACCTGCAAAATCAGCAGCGCATCAAGGACGCCGCTGAGAAGTTCGGTACCGATTGCATCGTGATTCTTGGTTCCTCCGACGCCGAGGGCGCGGAGATTTACGCCGAGACCGTGAGCAACGGTGATCCGACCTACGCAGGCCCGCTCGCCGGAGTCCCGTTGGGACTCCCCGTATATCACGTTTTTGATCAGGCAGTACGCGACGAATGCGACCCCACCGCCTGGGAGGAGCAGATCAGTATGATGGAGATGGTTTTGGATCCGGAAGCACTGGCTGCGGCAGTAAAAGGTATTCGCGATCAGTTCAGCAAAAACGCTCTTTAAATTGGCAATTTGCTGACCGCGTAATTCACACTTCTGCGGAT
>JAITPZ010000284.1 GCA_031289165.1 Synergistaceae bacterium | reverse complement strand
CTGGACCATGAATATTTGAAGTTAAGAATCTATGCCCTGCATGAAATTCCGTTTAAAATAGCTATATGAACACAGTTATGACAGGTATGAACGCAAATCTGTGAAGAGCCAGAAAAGTTTCCCTGAATCGTTCAACAAAAGCTTCAGGGCAACTTTTTGCTTCTTTCCCGATTGCCTTTTCGGCGGATTGGGGACAGGATCTCGAGCTTTACAAATAAAAACGATTGTGATAGATTTATCTCGTCCTTAATACAGAACGCAGTTTCTATATAAGAACAAAAAAGATTCTCCCCTTTATGACGTTCGGCGCACTGAAATGTGTTGTCCTGGAAAGAACTGAAAGATTGAGGGAGGCAGAGATTTTGACGGCAGGAAAAGTGGCAATTACCGATTGCGATCATATTTCGATGGATGAAGAAAAAGAAGTTTTTTCCAACGCCGGAGTGGATATGGTCCTGTATCAGTGCAAAACGGAGGACGACCTCATCTCCGCTATTCAGGAATACGAAATTACGGGCAACCAGTACGCACCTTTTACGGAACGCGTTTTCTCGGCTCTTAAAAATTTGAAAGTGGTCGTTCGCTATGGCGTTGGGGTCAACAATATCGACGTGAAGGCGGCTTCGCGGCATGGTGTTCGTGTTTGCAATGTTCCGGATTATGGAATCCAAGAGGTTTCTGCTCACGCTCTGACTCTGATGATGGCGCTTACCCGGAAGCTCCTTCTCACGGACCGATCGATTCACCGGGGAGAGTGGAACTACGAGGTGAGCATCCCCATCTCCCGTTACAGCGAGCAGACCATTGGGATCATCGGGCTGGGACGCATCGGGAAAAATTTCGCCAGGCTGGTCAGGCCCTTCGATGGGCGGATTGTCGCCTGTGACCCTTTGTATCCGAAAAAAGCGCCTCAGGATTTTTCCTTTGTGAAAATGACCGACTTGGACGAGCTTCTGGAGACCGCCGATGTGATCTCCATTCATTGTCCGCTGGAAACGGCGTTTCATCTGATCGGTAAATCTCAACTGAGGATGATGAAGAAGAGCGCCTTTCTCATCAACGTATCCCGTGGCGGCATCGTCGATGAGTCGGCGCTGGAAGAGGCTCTCGAGGAGAAATGGATCGCCGGGGCCGCCTGCGACGTCCTCGAACAGGAACCGCCGAGGGGTATGCATCCCCTGCTTAAATATGAAAACTTCATATGCACGCCCCACGTGGCTTGGTATTCCGTCCAGTCATCCCGGGATTTGAAGCGAAAGCTGGCGGAGGAAATGGTGCGATACCTGGACGGCCAGCCTCTGCGTAACGCGTTGAACTGATTGCTTTGAGTGGGCTTCCGAATTAGAAGCAAAAATGGCTCTGTCAGCATTTGAAATAAAACGCTCCGTTGAAGACAGGCCGGCGTCAATTCAAATTCGAAATGAGGAACGAAAGATGAAGGGAATCGTATTCGAGGGGACAAAGAAGTTGGCCGTCAAAGATCTGCCGGTTCCCGAGGTAAAAGAGGGCTGGGTGCTGATTAAGGTCTCCCACGCAGGGATCTGCGGCAGCGATATGACGATTTATTTCGGAAAACATCCGAGGGCCAAAGCGCCCTTGGTCATGGGACACGAATTCTCGGGTTATGTGGCCTCCCCGCATCCCGAATTTTCGAAGGGAACGCTGGTCACCGTTTTCCCCTATCTGTCCTGCGGCACGTGCGACATCTGCGAGAGCGGGGGTCGCAATGCGTGCAGGACGCTTCGGCTTATCGGCATCGACCTCGATGGCGGGATGGCGGAGTACGTCCAGGTTCCGTTTGACGCTGTGTATAAAGCCCCCGAGGGAGTTTCTCCCAAACTGGCGGCCTTTATCGAGCCCATTGGCATTTCGGTTCACTCGATGCGCCACGGCGGTTATCACCCGGGGGACAGAGTGGTGATTTTTGGGGCCGGCGGCATCGGAATGGCCGTGGCGCTGACGTTGCGCCAGTACGGGGCGCGCGACCTTCTCCTGTTCGAGCCCAATCCGGTCCGTATGGAGGCGGCTCGTTCACTGGGTTTGGACGCCCTTCCCTTTGGTCCCGACGTGGCGAGTGAGATCCAAAAGAGGACCGATGGTGGGGCGGACTGTGTTTTTGACTGCGCCGGACATCAGTCGGTCATCGACGTCCTCCCGGATGCCGTGCGAATCAACGGGCGAATTGTCATGGTCGCGGGATATAAAACCCCGCCGCAGATGGATTTCCAAAAGGGCATGATGCGCGAGTTCCTCATTCAGTTCGTTCGCAACTGCACGAGGCGGGACTTCGAGATCGCCTGTTCCCTGACCGGCAGGGAGCCGGGTTACGAAAAAATGGTGAACTACGCCCTTCCCGTGGAGGAAGCGCAGAAGGGTTTCGACCTTCTGAGCGCTCCGAGCGACGCGGTCAAGGTCATGTTCAGGTTCGAGTAACGGGGGAGGGTGGTCGTAAATGGGACAGTTGGAGGGTAAGATTGCGATTGTCACAGGGGCGAATCGCGGAATAGGAAAGGCGATCGCGGTGGCCTACGCCCGTGAGGGTGCTCAGGTCGCGCTCGTCTGCCGCGGTGAGCCGGAGAAAACCGTGAAGGAGATTGAGAGCGCGGGGGGGAAGTGTGCGACATTTCGCCACGACCTTGCCGACGTAAGAGGAATCGAAAAATTGGTGAAGGACATCGCCGAAAAATGCGGCACCGTCGATATTCTGTACAATAACGCGGGGACGCAGAGCCGCCACCCATGCGTCGATT
Organism: Synergistaceae bacterium; assembly: GCA_031289165.1. Taxonomy (GTDB): domain Bacteria; phylum Synergistota; class Synergistia; order Synergistales; family Aminobacteriaceae; genus JAISSA01. Next base: position 1,353 of record JAITPZ010000284.1, on the reverse strand, counting down.
TTCCCATCGAAGACTGGAATCGCGTTCTGGACGTCAACTGCAACGCCGTCTTTTTCATGTGCCAGCAGGCGGGTAAAATCATGATCGAAAAAGGATACGGCAAGATCATCAACATGGCGTCGTTGCTTTCTTTTCAGGGGGGGCTCACCGTTCCGGCCTACACCGCCAGCAAGGGAGCGGTCATGCAGTTCACCAAAAGTCTTTCCAACGAGTGGGCGAAGCTCGGCGTTAACGTCAACTGCATCGCTCCCGGTTACATCGACACGGAGATGAACACCGCCCTGATCAATGATCCCACGCGAAGCCGCCAGATTTTGGAGCGTATTCCCGCGGGACGTTGGGGAAAACCCGAGGATATAACGGGCGCCGCGATTTTTCTGGCGGGCCCGGCCTCGGATTACGTCAATGGTATTGTCCTGCCGGTAGACGGAGGCTGGCTGGGAAGGTAACTCCGTTATGGCCAGAGACGACCACAGCGCCGTAGACCGTGTCGCGGATATTCTGGAATTTGTGGCGACTCAGAAGGGTGGAGCGACCTTCTCGGAGATCGTGCGGAGTCTCGCTATCCCGAAAAGCAGTCTGCACCCGCTGATACACACTTTGTGCAAACGCCGTTTTGTGCTCTACAGGGAGAACGAGCAAAGGTATTTTCTGGGAGACCGGATTTTTTCTCTCGGGTTTCAGTATGGAAGCGCCACCGGTCTGTTGGGCATGATCAGCGACGCGCTTGCGGAGCTTGCCCGAAGCGTGGAGGAGACCTGTTATTTTGGCGTACTGGCCGGAAACGAAGTGCTTTACCTGCTCAAGCAGGTCGCGTCCAATCCGATTCAGGTGACGGCGCGGCCGGGTTACAGGCTGAAAGCTTACGCCTCCGCCATCGGGAAATCCCTGCTCTCCCAGTTCGACAGGGACGAGTTGCTCCGCCTTTACCCGGATGGCCTGGAACCGGTCACGGAAAATACGGTTACGGATATGGAGGAACTTTGCCGGCAATTATCGAAGGGGAGAGAAGAAGGGTTTCTCTACGAAAAGGAAGAATCGTCAGAACACGTACAATGTGTCGCAGCACCCGTTTTTTATCAACAAAAGGTAACGGCCGCTCTGAGTGTGGCGTTTCCGATTTTTACCGAGGCTGTGATCCCTGAAAAAATCCAGTTCAATAAGGAAAAACTGACTCTGGTCCGCCAGAAAATCGAGGACATCATCGCGAGGAACAGGGGGGAGTGGGTTTACGGGGATTGAAAAACCCTGGGCAGGAAGAAAGTGACCTGAGTTTGAGCGATGGCTGGAGTTCTGTAAAAATTGCGGATTTTGTGACGAAGGGAGGCTGGCGTGCGCACACGCCGATGATTT
>JAITPZ010000283.1 GCA_031289165.1 Synergistaceae bacterium | reverse complement strand
GCCCGTGTGCCTGACCTTGCCCGTGAGGGCGAACACCTTCGTCCCCTTGGATTTTTCCGTGCCCAGGGAGGCGTACCAGTCCCCGCCCCTGTGCAGAATCTGGGGAACATTGGCCCACGTCTCGACGTTGTTGATGTTGCTGGGCTTTGCCCAGAGCCCGGATACCGCGGGGAAGGGAGGACGGGGCCGGGGCATCCCCCGCTGTCCCTCAATCGACGCCATCAACGCCGTCTCCTCGCCGCAGACGAAGGCGCCCGCTCCCTCCTTGATGTGCAGGGAGAAGTTGAAGCCGGAGTCCAGGATGTTCTCCCCCAGCAGCCCGTATTCCTCGGCCTTTTCGATTGCCTGGCGCAGGCGCACGATCGCCAGAGGATACTCCGCCCGGCAGTAGATATATCCCTCGTCCGATCCCATCGCATAAGCGCCGATGGTCATGCCCTCGATCACCGCGTGGGGATCGCCCTCGAGAATGGAGCGGTCCATGAACGCCCCGGGGTCGCCCTCGTCCGCGTTGCAGATGACGTATTTTTTGGGGCCCGGCGACGCGGCGCAGAAGCTCCACTTCGCCCCCGTCGGGAACCCGCCGCCCCCGCGGCCGCGAAGGCCCGATTTTTTAACCTCGTCGAGGACCTGCTGAGGGGACATCTCCCCCAGGGCTTTGGCCAGCCCCACGTAGCCGTCCCTCGCGATATACTCCTCGATGTTCTCCGGGTTGATGTAGCCGCAGTTCTGAAGGGCGATACGGTTCTGTCTGCCGTAAAATGGAATGTCTTTGTAATGGGGGACCGCGTCCGTCGCTTTGCCCTTATACATCAGGGATTCAACAGGCCGTCCCTTCAGAAGATGCTCCTCGACGAGCTTCGGAACGTCGTCCTCCTGAACCCGGCAGTAAAACGTCCCCTCCGGATAGACGACCACGACAGGCCCCATCTCGCACATTCCATGACAGCCCGTCGGGACGACCAGAACCTCGTCCGACAGATGCTGCCGTTCGATTTCGTTCTTTATTTTTTCGGTGACGGCTCCCGCGTGATTGGACGCGCACCCCGTCCCGTTACAGATCAGTACGTGCGCACGATAAATCGGCATTTATTCCCCTCCTTCTCGCAAAATAACTCCCTGTCGCAAAATAAAAACCGGCCCACGGAAATATGGTAAGGATATTGGCAGCCAGCAGGCGCACCCCCCCTGGGTTCCGCCACTTTCGGAAGCGGCCGTCAGACGAACTGCGCCAGAATGCCGCTGACGCTGTCGGGCGTCAGCCGTCCAAAAGTCTGATTGTCCACCAGCATGACGGGCGCCAGCCCGCACGCCCCGAGACACGCGACGGGCTCAAGCGAGAACCTGAGGTCCTCCGTGGTCGCGTTTTCGGCGCAACCCGTCTGCTCCTTCACCGCGTCCAGTATCTTGAGGCTGCCGCGCACATGACACGCCGTGCCCCGGCAGACCCTTATGATGTGGCGTCCCCTCGGCGTCAGGTGAAACTGCGCGTAAAACGTCACCACGCCATAAATTTCCGACATTGGAATCTTCAATTCCTCGGACACGACCCGAACGGCCGGCTCGGCGACGTATCCCATCCACGCCTGCAGCTCCTGCAGGATGGGAATCAGTCCCCCCTTACGGCCCCTCCACGGAGCTATGATCTCAAGAATCTTTTTTCTCATTTCTCCGGCAGACAAACTCATAACACCCCTCCTCAACGGTTTATTTCGAAAAGCGCCACTCCAAAAAGCATCATTCAGAAAAACATCCTCAGGAGAAAACCTGTACGCTCTCCTGAGGATGGCTCAAAACAAAGGACGTCGGCTGCGCCACCTCTGGTCCCTGAAATTCGGAGAACTCCACCTCCCCGATCTTCATCTTCAATATATTATCTTATATCTCTCTTTCCAGATTTATATATCCAAATTACGGACTTCGTGCGCATAGGAGGTGATAAAATCTCTGCGCGGTTCCACCTTATCCCCCATCAGAATGTCGAAATACTCGTCCGCCAGAACGTCGTCGTCGATGTCGATACGTTTCAAAATCCTGTTTTCGGGGTCCATCGTCGTTTCCCACAGCTGAGAGGGGTTCATCTCTCCGAGTCCCTTGTAGCGCTGTATGCCCACCTTCGCCTCTCCGGCGCCGTCCACGTGCTGCCGCAGTTCCTTTTCCGTGTAGCAGTAATCCACCTGTTTGCCCCTCTGGACTCTGTAGAGCGGCGGCTGCGCCAGGTAAAGATAACCGTTGCTGATCAGCTCCGGCATATGGCGATAGAAAAACGTCAGCAGCAGCGTGCTGATGTGCGCCCCGTCGACGTCGGCATCCGTCATGATGATGATTTTATGGTAACGCAGCTTTTCCGCGGCGAAGTCGTTCCCGATCCCGCAGCCCAGCGCCTGAATGATCGTGCGTATTTCGTTGTTGCCCAGCATTTTGTCGAGGCGCGCCTTTTCCACGTTCAGAATTTTGCCCCTCAGGGCCAGAATGGCCTGGAACGAGCGGTCGCGTCCCTGCTTGGCGCTGCCGCCGGCGCTGTCTCCCTCCACAATGTAGAGCTCCGTGTTCTCGGGCGTACGGGAGGAGCAGTCCGCCAGCTTGCCCGGAAGGCTCATTCCCGACATGGCCCCCTTGCGGACGAGTTCGCGGGCGCGCTTGGCCGCGTCCCTCGCCTGACGGGCCCTGATGGCCTTTTCAACAATGGGCTTGATCGCCTCCGGATTATCCTCGAACCAGGCCAAAAGCCCCTCGTAAACG
>JAITPZ010000213.1 GCA_031289165.1 Synergistaceae bacterium | reverse complement strand
CCAGGGTGGCTGTAAATTTTTGTTTTCGGTCCCGCGCTCCGCGTTCAAATTTGCTTCGCTGTTATCGCCGCTCGTCAATCCTCATTGCCCCTTTACGCGTTTTCCTGCATGAAGCGTTCCAGCGCGTTTTTCAGAATTGATATGGACGTCAGGTACTCGTTCAGGTCGATGTGCTCCCCGGCGGTGTGATCGAGCTTCGAGTCGCCGGGACCGTAGGCGGCAAGGGGGCAGTTCCAGGCCGCGGCGAGGTTGAAGTCCGCCGTTCCGCCCTTGGCCAGCAGGCGCGGCGTCAGGCCGGCCTCCCGCACGGCGAGGCGCAGCGCGCGCGCCATCGGGTCATTTTTGTCCACGAGGTGCGCGGGCATCGAGGAGATGAACTGCACGTCCACGCTCCGGCGCTCGCCGATACCGATGAACTCCTTTGCCCACGCGTCCGGCGCCGCGCCGACGGGCAGGCGCACGTCCAGGTCGACGAAACCGACCCGCTCGCCCGCCTCCTCCCCGCGCATGGAGATGATCGCGCCCCCGGGGCGCTCGATGACGGGCTTATTCGGGTCGTCGCGCTCCTCGACAGCGCGCAGAATATCCGAGGCCGCCATCAGGCAGGCCGTTACGGGGCCCGCGTTGCCGCTGCGGTGCGCGCCGCTGTCCTGCGCGGAGACCTGCAGTCTCAGGTACCCACGGTAACCGATGGTGACGCCGTTCGTGCCCGAGGGCTCGCCGATCACGCAGGCGGCCGGGGAGTGGCGCGGAATGATGTGCTTCGCTCCGCGCGAGTCGCCCTCCTCGCCGACTGCCGCGATCAGAGTCAGCCTCCAGCCGTCGGGAATTTTTGCCGCGTTTGCCGCGCCCCCCGCGACGGCAAACGCGCAGAGCGGCCCCCGGGCGTCGACGCTGCCGCGCCCCCACAGGGTATCGCCGTCGACGCGAAACGCGGGGCCTCCCGGCACCGTGTCGATGTGTCCCAGCAGCACGATTTCCCTTTCTCCGTCCCCGCGGTGCGCGACGACGTTGCCGACCTCGTCCCGGTGCGCCTCCTGCCATCCAAAGACGGATAAAGCCCGCGTCAGGCAGTCGCAGGCTTTATCTTCGAAATACGTGACGCCGGGGATCTCGACCAGCCGAATCAGAAGCTCCCGCGCCTGAATCGGGTGGAGGTCAGTCGGCGGCGTCCCGGGCATTTTTCAATTTCTCCAGCACCTCTCCCAGGGTTTTTGCGACCGTGACGAAATGCTCCCTCTCCGCGGTGAAGGGAGCGAGGAAACGCACCACCTGCGGCCCCGCGTTCAGGGCGAGGACGCCCCTTTCCTGGAGTTCCCTTACAGCGGGGTCAGCCTTTATGGAGAGCTCCGCTCCGAGGAGAAGGCCCCTGTGGCGCACCTCTCGAATCAGCGGCGAACCCAGCCCCTCGATCAGCGACGCGAAAAAGTCCCCGCTCTCCGCCGCGCGGTCGGGGTAACGCTCGGAGTGCAGCAGCCCCCATGACGCCAGAGCCACGGACGCGATCACGGGGTTCCCGCCGTAGGTGCTGCCGTGCCCTCTGGGGGGAAAATCGCCCAGCTCGCCCCTCCAGACGATCGCGCCGATGGGCAGGCCGCCCGCCACGCCCTTCGCCAGAACGGCGATGTCCGGATCGAGGCCGATCTGCGACCCCGCGAGCAGCGAACCGCAGCGGCCCCATCCGCTCTGGATCTCGTCGGTCACGAGAATCGCCCCCGACTCGCGGCACGCCTTCGTGACGGCGGTGCCCGTCGCCGCGTCGAGCGGGTACACGCCCCCCTCGCCCTGAACCGGCTCGACAAAAACGACCGCGGTCTCCGCGTCGATCGCCCCCGGGGCATCCTCGACGCTCACATGCCGCACGGGCAGAAGAAACTCCGCCCACGTCTTTCGATACTGCGGATTGAAGGTAAGGGACAAAGAACCCATCGTCCGGCCGTGAAACGCCCGTCGCAGCGCCACGATCTTTTTGCGCCCGGGGCGAAAGCTCAAAGCCAGTTTCAGAGCGGCCTCGATGGCCTCCGTCCCGCTGTTGCATAAAAAAACCCTGCCCTTCGGCAGGAGAGAGGAGAGCGCCTCGCGCAACCCGTCCCGTGCCCCGCTTATCAGGCTCGACGATATCGTCCAGGGAGACGGGAGCGCCTTCTGTGCGGCCTCCACCAGAACGGGATGGCAGTGACCGAAGAGCGCGGAACCGTTGCCGCACAGGAAATCGATCCAGGTCTCACCTTTCGCGTCCCGAACGACGGCTCCCTGCCCGGCGACGAGTTCTAGACCGCGGCCGCCGTAAATGCTCGACACAGCGTCGTTCCTCCTCCCGCGAGCGCGCGGGTGATCGGGGCATCCTTACGGCTGTCGGCCAGAATGACGCGCCCCACGTTCCCCTCCAGCGCCTCACGCGCCGCAAGGAGTTTCCGCTTCATATTGCCCTGAGCCAGAGACTCCAGCTCGTTCCACATCCCGAAGTCGGCGTTCTCGACGCGGCTCTGCGGGTCCTCGACGTCGCGCAGGATCCCGGGGACGTTGCTCAGGATGATCAGCGTATCCGCGCCAATCGACGCGGCTGCCGCCGCCGCCATCCGGTCGCCGTCGACGTTGAGGCTGTTGCCGTCCCCGTCGGAGGCCAGAGGCGGAAGCATGGGCAGCAGGCCCCTCTCCCACGCGTCATGCAGGGGCGCGGGCTCGAAACCGCACACCGTTCCGCTGCAGTTCCCCCGAAGGATGCGGATCCTGCCGTTCTCCACCGAGCGCAGACTGTCCTTGCGCGTGGCCTTCGCGGTCACGGCCTGAGACGGATAAATGGGAAGAACGCCGATGCCGTACTTTCCGAGTTTCCACGCGAGATCGACGGAATAATGACAGCACGCGGCCTCGAAAAGAGCCAGCTCTCTCTCGCCGACGAAACGGCTGCGGTACCCGCTCGGGCTCGTTACGTAAAGAGGCTCGATGCCGCAGGAACGGCACATGACCTCCATCGGCCCGCTCGCGCCATGCACCAGCACCCATCGCTCGCCCCGCTTCACACGAAAGGCCAGCTCCTCCAAAAGTTTCGAGGGGTTGTTCCCCATCGCGCCGCCGATTTTTACCACTCCAAAACCCGCGTTCAGAATCTCGTTCATTGCAGCATCATCACCCTGCCTTCCAAAGTAAGGGGATGATAAACCTAAGTATCTTTTATGTCAATACGTAAATTGAAGTTTACAGATGAGTAAAAATCCACGCGGAACCTTCGCTTATGCGGCAGGGATATTATGAGGCGCTATCCGGTGCTTATATTATAAAACAGAACGCATATCGATGTCATTACCCGTCGATAGCGGGCGTTTGCATCTCAAAAACTTTTTTTCTGCGGGTTGAGCAATTACGGAAAGGCCTCGTTTTCATCCTTCACAGGAAAAAGCGCGGGAGACATAAATATCTCCCACGCTACTGCTGTCATTACGGTAATCGCACCGATTTCAGGGGAGTCACCGGTACCACGGCCACATCGCTTACTGCAGTTTCTCAAGCGCCGTTCTCAGCGAAGAGTACGCCGCTTTGATTTCGGCGCTCTGATCTGTGAAAGAGCCCACCTGCTCCGTCGCCGTCAGGCGTGCCTTGCTGACGTCGGACAGGCTTGCGCTGACCGGGGTGCTGACCTTCGTGAGATCGGCTGCTTTTGCCGCGGCATCAGCCGCCCTGACGTCGTTCACCGTCGTCTGCGCCACCTCCAGAGCAGCCTGCAGCGCCGCGTAGTTCTCGGCAGTGTACTTGTCAGCGCTGGCGCCGACTGCCTGAACAATCAGGTCTTCCAGCACGGCTACGCCAAAGGCATTCAACGTCTCGTTCAGACCTCTCCAATACGAGCGCCGAGTCACCGGCGCGTTGACGCCACGTTTGTCCGCGCCGCCCGCTTTACCCGTTGCGGAATATTCAACGATGCTGGTTTTTGGAATAGACAGGTTGTTCGTAATGTCGTAGACTCCCAGGTTATGGAGGGTATCCGGCTGCTTGCCATCGCGCCAGGTGTACTCCTGAAACTCCAGAATGCGTCCTCGCCTGGAGGCGGCATAGCCGAACGTGCCCGGCGCCGACATATTCCCGCCACTGAACCACATCTGCTCGAACATGCTGATGACCGGGGCAGGTTTGCCGCTGGCGTCCCTGTGTTCCCTGTTGTACAACACCAGCGTGGGCTGCTGCAGGCGGGACACCCACTTCGCGTTCTCGATAGGAGCGCAGCCTTTATCGGTGTTGCCCGGTTTCTTCTGGTAAATGGAATATCCGTCGCCGGAGTTCCCCGCGTTGGTCAGGCGGATCTGCAGCCTCTCGTCGTCGGTGAGAGAGGCTTGCCCTTTTTCGGCGCGCCGCATGTTCTCAGAGACAATATAGTTCTCATATGCATCATCGAACTGAGTTGGAATGCCGTCAGGGCCGATATTGGTGAGAACGTCCGCCAACAGATCCATGTACATGCCTGACACAAAGGTTCGGTCGCTGTTGCGGACGGCGGTGATGCTGTTGTTGAACGTGGCGTCCAGTTCCGGGTCGAAGAAATAGACCTTCTGTACGTTGTACTGTATCGCATAGTCATGGATGTCGCGCAGGTTGGCGTAAGTGTTGGGACACCACTGCCCCGCAAAAACGAAAGCGTGATTACCGGGAGTTGCCAGCGCGCCGCGTAATTCTTCGTAAGTGACGACCTCGAAGGGGGTGTAAGTATCCGCCTCGGTGAAGAGCGTCAGATTCTTACCCGTCTGGGCAACTCCATCCACTGTGATCGGCTGACCGTCCACCGTCAGCAGCGGGATGCGGCTACCGCCGAGAAAATCCCTGAAGCGCGCGTTTTCGTTTTCGATGAAGTAATCACTCGGGCTCACGCTGACGATATCGGTCGCCTTCTTCTGCGTACCGGAGCCGACGGCTATCTTCTCAAACACAGCACGCAGATCGGATTTGAAAGCCGTTTCGTCTGCCGCCTTCGCTTCATCCCACGTATACTGCGCCACAACGGGCGCCTCGGGGTTGTTCCTGTTCCAAATTATGATTGAAGGAACCTTCAACTCGTCGGCGGAAATGCGCCCGTCGGGGTCCAGTCCATCGTTGTAACTCAGCAAAGCTGTGGCCAGGGCGTCGCCGCGTTCACGATAGTATACTTTGGTTCTGAATTCTTCAGTGGTACCGTAATTTGATGGCTGACCGGGATCGGCGAAGATGTCGATGCCGCTGTCCGCCCTGCCGTCCAGGTGAGGATCGAAATTGTAGATGGCCGGTACGCCGTATTCCTTTGCAACGTCGTTAATGTATCCGATGGACGCCTGTAACGCAGCGGACCACGTCCCGCCCAGCAGGAAAACATGGTTGCCCGATTTTACGTTCACCTCATAGCCGCGCTTGTTACGCCACGTTTCTTTTCCGTCCTTGTCCCTGACGAGAGTCGCCCAGAAGCTGGAAGGTCCATTGTGGACACCGCCTAAAAAGTAGTGGTAAATCTGCCCGAACTCGGCGGTCTGGAATACGTGCTCCTGCTCCATAAGTTTGCTGTATTTGTCGGTGAACAGGTCGTAGGCTTTCACAAAGGATTCTGCCGGCGCCGCGCCTGCGGGCACATCCTGAAGGGCAGCCAACAGCGCCGCGGCGACAATACCTCTCAGTATTTTTTTCAGATTTTTCATGATCTGACTCCTTTCTTTTTCAGATACAGCTATCGAGTTATCTCACATCGCGCAGGCTAATGACATTCCCCGTCCCAAACCTCTTCGTCCTCTTCCTCTTTGTTTTCTTCCGGAATGGCATAAGTTTTTGCGGGCGCTCTGCCGTTGGTTTTCATTGCCGCCAGAGTCGCGGCCTCTTTTGCTGAAGCCAAACTCTCCTGATACTGTACCAGCGTCAAAGCTCCGGAGATCAGAATGGAGAGGACGATGATTATCAATGTTTTTTTCATAACGTGATTCTCCTTTGATTAATGTGTGTCGAGTCCCTGTGGGGCTCGGTCGAAAAAGATATCTTCGTTCAGCTCTCCCGTCTGGCGCGCCACGATGGCGGCGGCGGCGGCGGCGCAGGACACGTTGGCCGGCGTGCGGAACATGCCCACAATGAAGCTGATGGGGAACAACAACACGAAGACTTCCAGCGGCAACCCTGCGGTGGTATAGACGGCTGTGGCAGTGATGACCGCTGTGCCGGATACCCCTGCTGTGCCAAAGGATACCGCAAACGCAATCACCCCCAGCGTCAGATACTGTACAGGCGAGTATTCAATCCCCAGGAAATTGACTGCGAAAATGGCCAGCGTCACCGGCCAGATACCTGAGCAACCCGGCATACCCATAGTGGAACCCAGCGTCGCCGTGAAGTTGCTCACTTCCTCCTTCACGCCAATTCTGGTGACCAGGTTGTTGATGGTCGTCGGCAGCGCCGCGATTGTACTTTGTGTGGAAAAGCCTACCATCATCGCTGGCATCAACTTCTGGAAGAAACGTATCGGGTCGAGCCCGGCGCCAAATTTGACGAACAATCCACCAATGATGAAGGTATGGAAGAGGCATAGCCCGATAATTACCGCGATGACCACCAAAAGCGGCTGAATGTTTTCCCACCGTCCGCCAATGGTGCCAACGGCGTCCGCGCCGACCGCCAGTATGGCGTAGGGAATCAGGTCCACCACGAAACCGATGACCCTGAAGAGGATTTCCTTCAGCGCCTCCACACCTTTGCGGAAAGGTTCCAGTTTCTCCTTATTATCGAAAGATATGTAGGCGACCGCCAATACCAATGCGGTGATGATGATAGGCACTACTTTGTTCTCCGAAAGCTCCCTGAAGACGTTGTGCGGGAAGAAGCCTTCGAACACATCAATAAACTGTGTGTTGATATTCTCGTACCTTTTCGCGCTCAACCCTTCAATCGTAAGGTTCACGTTCTTACCGACGCCCACAAAGAGGGACACTCCAATGGTGAAGACGATGGAAATGATCGTATTGAAAAGCAGCCAGAACAGCGAGCGCCCACCCAACGTCTTTAACTTGTGGGAGTTATCCAGCGACATTACAGCAGAGAGAATCGCCAGCATGATCAGCGGTGCCACCATCGCCTCGGTAACGCCAATATATATGCGCACGATGAGAGCCACATATTGCAGGTTGTTGGAGAAGTAAACCTTCCCGGTTTCGTCGTGAAAGAGGATCCTGAGGCCGCTTATGAGCCAACCTTCATCGTTAAAAAGAAGGCCCACACAAACACCGGCCACCAACGAGAGCACCAATAACAGATTCCAGTTAAAGTTTTTCCGGTCCAGAAACCGAATAGCCACATACGCCAACGCAACTACCGCCAGTGCCAATACAGCAAGCCAATTGTTCGAAAACATGGATTCTCTCCTGATTTTATCATTGTTCACTCAGCCCGGCCCGAACCGCCAGCAGCATCTCACGTCCCCCGATGTGCTTCACCTCCTTACACCCAGGCATTGTTATGCCCATAGGCAACCTGTTGAGGCGGGGATACAGGGGCCTGGTTTTAATGCCAGGATTTTCATACTTTGCCTCTGTCATTTTTTCCTGTTAAATTGCATACATTGCATATATAAAATTTTGGAATTATTTTGCGATGATCACGCGGGCACGGCTGCCAATAAGGAAATCGAAAAAATGATGGGGTCCGAAAAAGGTAAGGTAAATTCAGGGTTTAGAAAAATTCAATACCTGTTTTGCCTTTCGAGTGACGAAGCCCATATATAAAAATGCAGCACGTGCATTTCAGTGCTTCGTCACAAAAATCCGAACATTGTACACATCGTAGCCTCTTCCCCCCTCTCCCTTTATAGATATAAATGTATATCATACGCTCCCCGGAAAAGCAACAGTTTCGCCGGGTTTAACAGTTGAGCAGAAGAAAACAGGAAAAATTTTTTCAGTAAAATTTTTTTCCCGTTGACGCATGACGGTCGAAAGGATTAAAATTCTTTTTACAGAAAGAAATGATATTCCGCGGAATGAAATATAAATAAAATATTGGACGATTGCAGCGGAGACGACGCGTATGGAAACGAACGGGATTCGGGTGCTGGAGCGGGCGCTGGATATTCTTAACTTCATGGCCGAGAGCGGCGAGCCCGCGCGTGTTTCCGACATCGCCGGAGCGACGGGGCTTTCTCCCGCCACGACCTATCGTATCCTGTCGACCCTGCGCGAGCGCAACGTCGTGCTGCAGGGGGAGAACTCCCTTTACATGATCGGCCCGACCTCTCTCTTCTGGTCGGGGGCCTATCGCCCGCGCCTCGCGCTTTCGCGGGCCTTTCGCATCCACGCCGCCGAGCTCTGGGAGATGAGCCGCGAGACCATACATCTTTTTTCCTTCGAGCGGGACCGTATCTACTACGTGGATAAAATGGACAGCCCGCAGGTCGTCGCGATGCGGTCCCGCATCGGCGCCTGGCGCGACCTCTACAGCACCGGAGGGGGGCGGGCCGTTCTCGGCGCGCTGCCGGAGGCCGAGCGGGAGAGCTACCTCGACAATACCCCTCTCGTTCCTCACACCGCGCATACCCGAACGGACAGGCGGGTTCTGCTCGAACTTCTGGAGGAGGGAACCCGGCGAGGCTACCAGGAGGAGGTCAACGAAAACGAGTCCGGAATCCGCTGCGTCGGCGCGCCTGTTCTGAACTCGACCGGCTATCCCCTTGGGGCTGTCAGCGTTGCCGCGCCGTCCTACAGGCTGGACGACGACGGGGCGGAAAAAATCGGGCGCATGGCGCGGGTAACGGCGGACAAAATCACGGCCTCGCTGATGCGAAAGTAAATGATAATCGTCATCACCTTTTAATTTAAGTTTTCAGGTCTTACCGATGGAGTCAGGGGGTCCGCGACCCCCTGTGATGTAATATAGTGGTACTTATTCGATAATTTTTTATCTTAAATTAAGGAAGGGATATTGACATGGCAAAGTTCGTGACTTTTGGTGAAGTTATGCTGAGGCTGACGCCTCCCGGCCTCGAGGTGCTGCTTCAGACGCCTCGGTTCGTGGCGACGTTTGGGGGAGCGGAGGCCAACGTCGCGGTGTCTCTGGCGAACTACGGCGAAGACGTCGCCTGCGTCACGGCGGCCCCGAAGAATCCGATCGGGGACGCGCTGATAAAAGAACTGCGCGGGTTCAACGTCTGCACGAAGCATATTCGCCGCTCGGGCGAGCGCCTTGGAATTTACTTCACGGAGACCGGCGCGGCGATGCGTCCCTCCAAAGTCATCTACGACCGTGCCCACGCCTCGATCGCCGAGGTGAAGCCGGGCGACTTCGACTGGGACGCCATCTTCGAGGGCGCCAAATGGTTCCACACGACGGGGATCACCCCCGCCATCGCGGAGGGGACGGCAAACGTCGCCATCGAGGCCATGAAGAAGGCCAAAGAGAAGGGAATGACCGTTTCCTGCGACCTGAACTACCGCAAGAAGCTGTGGAAGTGGGGAAAAACGCCCAGGGAGGTCATGAGTCAGATGGCGCAGTACATCGACGTCATGATCGCCAACGAGGAGGACTGCCAGCAGTGCCTCGGCATCGAGCTGGACGTGGACGTGACCTCCGGAAAGCTCGACGCCTCCAAGTACGAGGGGCTCGCCAGAAAGGTCATGGCCACGTACCCTAACGTCAAATATCTGGCGGTCAGCCTGCGCGAGTCGATCAGCGCCGACTGGAACAACTGGTCCGTCGTGCTGGCCTCGAAGGACGCCTTCCACGTCAGCAAAAAGTACGAGATCCGCGACATCGTGGACCGCATCGGCGGGGGCGACTCCTTTGGCTCCGGACTGATCCGGGGCATGAACCACTGGGACATGGCCACGTCCGACGGGCGTCAGAGCGCCGCGGAATTCGCTGCGGCCGCATCGGCGCTGAAGCACACGATCTACGGCGACTTCAACCGCGTGACGCTCGACGACGTCCTGACCCTGATGGGCGGCGACGCCTCCGGCCGCGTTCAGCGCTAGCCGCGAGGGGATAAGACGATGATTAAAGTAAGCGATCGCTGCCGGACAAGACCGGCTTCCGGCATCCGCAAAATGGGGGACATGGCCGCCGCGTACAGCGACGTTCTGCACCTCGGCATCGGCGAGCCGAACTTCAACATCAGCCCCGCCGTCGCCGAGGCCCTCAAAAAGGCCGTGGACGCGGGTAAAAACAAGTACACTCCGACGCCGGGCATCCCGGAGCTGAGGGCCGCCGTCGCCCGCAAGCTGAAGCGCGACAACGGGATCGACTGCGAGCCCGCGTCCGTCCTCGTCAACCACGGGGCGAGCGAGGCCATCATGACCGCCATCCTCGGCGTGGCCGACGCGGGCGACGAAGTGCTGGTCCCCGACCCCGCCTGGCCCAACTACCAGGGGCAGGTGCATATGGCCGACTGCAGGGCGGTCTTTTATCCCCTGCTGGAAAAGGACAAATTTCACCCCATCGCCGCCGAGATCGAGAAACGCGTCACTCCAAAGACGAAGATACTGATTCTGAACTCCCCCTCGAACCCGACGGGCGGCGTGGCGACGAGAGCGGAGCTGCTGGACGTCGCCGAGGTGGTCAAAAAGCACAATCTCGCCGTCATTTCGGACGAGCCCTACGAAAAACTGCTCTACGACGGCGCCGCGCACGTCAGCATCGGGTCTCTGCCCGGAATGCAGGACTATGTGTTCACCGCCAACACTTTCTCGAAAACCTACGCCATGACGGGACTTCGGGTCGGCTACCTCCAGGGTCCCTCGGAGGCGATGGCCTCGATCGTCAAAATTCAGGAGGGGCTCTCCTCCTGCGTCAACGCGCCCGCGCAGTGGGCCGCTCTGGAGGCCCTCGAGGGGCCGCAGGACTACGTGGCGGAGATGCTGGGACACTACACGCGACGCCGCAAACTGTTGCTGGACGGGCTCAATTCTCTGCCCGGCATAAGCTGCCTCCCGCCCGAGGGGGCGTTTTACGCCTTTCCCAACGTCTCGAAGCTCGGCACGTCGCAGGACGTCGCGGTCGACTGGCTGAAACGCGCCCGGCTGATAACCATCCCCGGCAGCTCGTTCGGCGAGGCCGGAGAGGGGTTCGTCCGCATCTGTTTCGCCGTCAGCGAGGCCGTCATAAAAGAAGCGCTCTCCAGGCTCGAAAGCATCCTGGGGAAACTGCCGGCACGGTAAAAAAGGACCCGGGGCGCTGCCCCGGACCTCGCAAAGGGTCGTGGACCCTTTGAACCCATTATATAAGGAGGAGTTAAGGTGAACAGATTTTTTAAGATTGGTTTTGTGGTGATTTTCCTGTTTGGTTTGTGTGGAGTTAGTTTGGCGGCGGACGAGGTGCGCGTCGGCATCGTGGCGCCCATCACCGGTCAGGCCGCCATCGCGGGGCAGTACATCAAAAATGGCGTCGAGCTGGCCGTCAAAGAGTACGCGCCGAACGGAACCATCAAACTCGGCGGCGCGGAGGTCGCGCTGAAAGTGATCTTCGAGGACAACGAGAACAAGCCGGAGATCACGGCCAACGCCTTCCGGAAACTCATCGATCAGGACGAGGTCTGCGCGATCGTCGGGCCCGACGCGTCCACCGTCGCCCTGGCGGGCGCGCCCATCGCCCAGTCGGCGGAGATCCCCACCATCGCCACCTTCGCCACCAATCCCAGAGTCACGCAGGTGGGCGACTATATCTTCCGGGCCTGCTTCATCGATCCCTTCCAGGGAAAGGTCATGGCCAAATACGCCTATGAGAACATGAAAACCCGCAAAGCCGCTATTCTTTATAATAACGGCAACGATTTTTCCAAGGGACTGACCGAGTTTTTCACCAGAGAGTATGAGGCGCTGGGCGGTAAGATCGTGATCACCGAGGCTTACGGCGGGGCCGACATCCGCGACTTCAACGCGCAGCTCAACAACATCAAGGGGACCGACGCCGAGGTTCTCTACATGCCCAACGAGTATTACGTGACCGGCCTCCAGATGACCCAGGCCCGCAGGGCCGGTATAAAGCTGCCGCTCATCGGAGGCGACGGCTGGGATACTCCGGAGATCGTCCAGGTCGCCGCGGGCGCCGAAGAGGGCGCCAGCTACACCTGCGCCTTCTCCCACGAGGCGACCACGCCGGAAGCCCAGGCCTTCGTCAAAGCCTATAACGAGGCCTATAAGCAAAACCCGAACTCCAACGCGGTCCTTGCCTACGAGGCGACCGCCATCGTTCTGAAGGCCATCGAGACGGCCGGGACAACAGACGGGCCGAAACTTCGCGACACGATCGCCGCGATAAAAATGAGCCTGCCCTCGGGCGTCATCCAGTTCGACGCCGAGCGCAACCCGCAGAAGGCCGCAGTCATCCTGCAGTTCCAGAACGGAACGCCCAAATACATCACCACGATCCAGCCGTAATTGTCGAATGAGACTTCACGAATTCTCGGGGGAGGAATTTTTAATGCGAAAATTTTTCAGAATTTTGATGTTTTCGGTTTTGGTTGCGATGATGATCACAGTCTCCATGCCCGCGATGGCCGCTTCCACGAAGGGCGACGTGATAACGCTGACCTTTGCCCATCACCAGCAGCCCGACAGCCCGGCGGGGCTCGGCGCCCAGCGCCTGGCGGACCGCCTCATCAGGGCGGGCGGAGGCCGTCTCGACGTAAAGGTGTACCCGGCGGAGCAGCTCGGCAATGAAAAGTCCGTGTTCGAGCAGCTCGGAACGGGCGTGGTCGACATGAGCACCTTCGGCTTCGGCATCATCGGTACGCTGTCTCCTTCGGCTCTTGCCACGGAGATGGGGTATATGTTCGAGAATTACGAACACCTGGCCGCGTTTTTGGAGAGCGACGTATTCGCCGGGATCGTCGAAGAGGCTGCGGCCAAAGCCGGCGCCCGCATCGGAGGGGCGTATTACAACGGCGTGCGTCACACGACGACGTCGGGCAAACGTTTCACCGACCCCGCCAGCCTGGCGGGAGTCAAGATCCGCGTGCCCAACAGCGAAATGCTGCTCGCCACGTTCTCCGCTATGGGGGCCGCCCCCACGCCAATGGCGTTTTCCGAGGTCTACATGGCGCTGCAAAACGGCACGATCGACGGCGAAGAAAACCCCATCCCCACCATCATGTCCATGCGCTTCTACGAGGTGCAGAAATACCTCATCCTCACAGGGCACAACGTGCAGTCCGCGACGTTCACCGTCAGCGAAAAAACTTATCGGAGCCTGCCCGACGACCTGAAAAAGATCGTTCTGGATGAGATGAAAGCCGAGGCGCTCGAGACGACGAAGGACGTGAAACAGAAGGAAATCGATCAACTGGCCGAGCTCAGGAAATTGGGCATGGAAGTCGTGGAGGTCGACGTGTCCGCGTTCGCGAAGAAGGTGAAGGAGATTATCCCCACGTTCGAGCAGCAGTGGGGCGTTGGCCTTTATGACAAAATTCAGGGCACGAACCCCGGCAAATAGCCGATTGAAATGACCGTTTGGTTTAAATGAAAAAACTGGAGAAATTCTGGTCTGCTCTGATGAAGCTGACGGAGCGCGTCGTGGTCTTTCAGTTGGGCGCACTTTGTCTGGTGTTGCTGTATCAGGTCATATCGCGTTACGTGTTCAATAAACCGCTGATATGGAGCGAGGAGATGGCCCTCTATCTGCTCACCTGGGTTACCTTCATCGGCCTGCCTTACGCGATTCACAGGCGGGCGCACGTGCGCATGACGTCTCTGGAGGTGTTCCTGCCTCGCAATGCGCGCAAATGGACGCTCACCCTGATGGACGTTGTATTCGGAGTGGCCTGCGCGGCCGCGTTTATGCCGTCGGTGGAGTACTTCATGACGATGACGGGTTCGCATTCCCCGGGAATGCGTCTGAACTACGGTTTTGTATACGTGTGTATGCCCGCAGGCTTTACCCTGACCATACTCAGCCTTGTTGTGGATATCGGTCGGCTCTGGACGGGCGACATTCCAGGGGACATCTGACCGGAAGTCCGCCCGTGCCGGTCGAAACGGAGGCGACGACATGCTTCTCCTGATGGGGTCTTTTTTGCTGTTTATGGCGCTGGGAATGCCGATCTCCTTTTGCATGTTCTCCAGTTCCGCGTTTTATCTTCTGGCGAGCGACATCACCCTGGTGTCGCTGGTCCAGAGGGTATCCGCGGGAGTTTATTCTTTTCCTCTTCTGGCCGCTCCCTGCTTCATTCTGGCCGGCGCGATCATGAACACCAGCGGGATCACGGATCGGATATTCGACTGGTGCAACAGGATGGTGGGGCATATTCCGGGCGGGCTTGGGCACACGAATGTCCTTGCGAGCATCGTGTTCGCCGGAATGTCCGGCACGGCCGTGGCCGACGCGGGCGGACTGGGGCAGGTGGAGCTGAAGGCGATGAAGGACGCGGGGTTCG
The DNA here is from genome assembly GCA_031289165.1 of Synergistaceae bacterium. Classification (GTDB taxonomy): domain Bacteria; phylum Synergistota; class Synergistia; order Synergistales; family Aminobacteriaceae; genus JAISSA01. The sequence continues at coordinate 2,296 of JAITPZ010000213.1, read as the reverse complement.
ACGAGCCCTTCAGCCTCGCCATCACGGCGGCGTCCTCCACGATCGGCCCCATCATTCCGCCCAGCCTGCCCGCGGTCATGGTGGGCGTCATCGGCGGCGTCTCGGTGGGGCGCATTTTTGTCGGAGGTCTTGTACCCGGCCTGCTGATGGGGGCCTGCCTTTCCGTCATGGTCTACATTCTGGCCGTGAAACGAGGTTATCCGAGGGAGAAAAAAGCGACGCTCCGGGAGGTGTTGCTCGCTTCCAAAAAAGCTTTTTTCTCCATGATGACCGTGGTTATAGCCATCGGGGGTATTTTAGCCGGAGTTTTCACCCCGACGGAGGCGGGCGTCGTTGCCCTGGCTTACGCCACGCTCCTGGGTTTCGCCTACAGGGAGCTGACCCCGGGAAAGCTGTATGGGATCGTCGTCGAATCCTCAGGCGTCATTCTGAGCGTCCTTTTCATCATCGCGTCCGGCAGTATTTTCGGTTGGATACTGGCGATCGAACAGGTGCCGCAGTCCATCACGATGTGGTTCGTCAGCCGCATCAGCAGCGCCGGTATGGCGCTGCTGGTCATCAATATTCTGCTGGTGATTGCGGGCATGTTCCTGGATTCCATGTGTTCCATCAGCCTGCTCACCCCCATTTTGCTTCCCGTGGCGCTTCGTTACGGCATCGATCCCGTGCACTTCAGCATCGTGATGATTCTGAACCTGATGATTGGCCTCATCACTCCGCCCGTGGGCGTGGTGCTCTATATTCTTTCCAGCATATCCGGAGTCTCGTTCGACAGAATCGTGAAGGCGGTCCTTCCGTTTCTTCTGGCGCTGTTCGTGGCGCTCGTCGTCGTCACTTACGTTCCGGCGACGGTCACGTGGCTGCCGAACCTGCTTTACAACAGATGAAACCCATTGGAGGCGATAGCCGTGCCTGAACCGAAACTGCCGAATATCGAGCCTGGCATCAGTTTGTGCTGTCAGGTGGACCCGGATGTGAGCGACGATTTTCTCACGTTTTTAAATCAGATCGGTGTTCATCACGCGTACGCCTGGTTTAAGCCGGAGCAGTATAATTACGAGTTTCTTTCCCGCTTTCGGGATCGATTGAACGGGAGGGGCGTCGCTCTGTATAACGCGGGCGCGGTGCACCTTGCCAAAAGCCGGAAAATCATCCTGGGCCTCGATGGACGGGACGAGGACGTTCAGGCTTTCAGCGAGGCCCTGACGATGCTCGCAAAAGTCGGCGTCCACACGACGACCTTCACATGGGAACCGGACGGAGTGTGGGCCAGCGACTGGGAATACCCGACTCGCGGCGGCGCCCTTACCCGCAGATGCGACATCTCCGTGCTGGAGGGCCGGGAGCTTCTTCCGGAGAAACGCTACACGCAGATACCCATAAATAACGCGGAGTTCAACCTCACAGGATTCACGCAGGGGCGTTTTTACACCCGGGACGAGCTGTGGCGGAACTACGAGTACTTCGTCAAACGCGTTCTGCCCGTCGCCGAAGAGCGCGGGGTACGGCTCGCCCTGCATCCCAACGACCCTCCCGTGGAGAGCGTCGGGGGGGTGCCCTGCCTCATTCGAAACTTCGACGACTTCAGACGGGCTTTCTCCGTCGTGGAGAGCGACTTTCTGGGTATGGAATTCTGCTGTGGCTGCTGGCTCGAAACTCCGGAAACGTTCGGCGATGTGTACCGCGCCATCGAGGAATTCGCGCGGCGCAAAAAAATTTTCCTCGTGCACTACCGCAATGTGGACGCCGCCCTGCCCTGTTTTGTGGAAACCTTCATCGACGAGGGCTACGGGGACATGCCGGCTCTCATGCGCGCGTTCCTCGACTCGGGTTACAGCGGAACGCTGGTCATGGATCATTCGCCGGCGATGGCGGGGCCCGCCGGTCGTTACGGCGAAGCCGGTTTTGCCTACGGCTACATCAGGGCCGTGCTTCAGGACGCGCTGAGGGCGGCATCGGACGGGGGGCGCGATCGGCCGTGAAGATGACCCTTAAGGAATTGCTGGCCCGAAAGAACTCCGGCAGGCAGATCATCGTCGTCAACGCTCCGGACGTCAATATTGCGGGCGCCTGCGCGGAGGCGGGCGTGGACAACATCGTCATCGGACGCAGACAGCCGGTCGAGCTGACTCTGGGGGTGCTGCCGTCCATTCGCGCGGTGGTTCCCGATACGCTGATCACGGCGGTAATGCCCATGAACTCCTGTCTCGTCAGCGACGAAACCGCCATCTCCGACGCGCTTCGCCTCATGGAGGGCGGCGCGGACCTGATTTACGTGACCGGGATGAGACCCGAC